>NZ_JBXUOV010000059.1:0-30767 GCF_057196585.1 Micromonospora sp. ATLC20 | reverse complement strand
GCCTCAAGCGCTACATCGTCCGCGAGGTCCACACCGCCCTCCTCGCTGACTTCACCACCCTCAACACCCCTTGACTTCTATAGGAGCATCCGGGGACACGCACAGGGGCGGGGGCGGCCGGATCGGCCGCCCCCGCTCGTGTGTGACTGCTAGCTGGCGTACGTCTCGAACTCGCCGACCCTCGGCGTACCGCCGGAGCTGTTGATCTTGAAGTTGATCTTCTTCAGCGAGGTCGCGCCGAAGGTGATCTGGCCGGCCCCGCTGCCGGAGGCGAGCACCGCGCCGGTGTCGTTGTTGACGAGCTGCCACGACCCGATCGAGCCCGAGGTGCCGGACGGCTCGCGGATGACCACGCGGGACACGGTGGTGGCCGAGCCCCACTTGATCGAGACGGTGCCGGTCGACCCGGACGGCGACCAGTAGGTGCTCAGGTTGCCGTCGCGCACGTTGCCGTAGCTGGTGCCGTCGGCCTTGCTGGACCCGTCCGCGCCGGCGCCGGAGACGAGGCTCAGGTTGGTCCCACCGGACGGCGGCGGGGTGGTCGTCCCCGGCGGCGGCGTGGTGGGGGCGGGCGTGGTCGGCCCCGGCGTGGTCGGCGCCGGCGACTGCGGCGTGCAGTTGCCGTCGGACACCCGCAGGCCGGTGTTGGCGCCCGCAGTCTGCCGCACGATGTCCGGCACGCAGCTCGCCGCGTCGAGCCGGTACGAGTACGGGACGCTCACGGTGGTCGTCGAGGTCACGTTCGGCCCCGCCGGGTAGTTGTCGCTGCCCGGCGAGGACCAGGTCACGTTGTCGAAGATGTTGCCGCTGACCTGCCAGGTGCCGCGCTCGCTGGTGTAGAACGTGCCGAGCACGTCCTTGGAGTTGCGGAAGTAGTTGCTGTCCACCTTGGCCCGCGCCCCGGCCCGGGAGTTGATGCCCGACTCGTGCAGCCCGTTGTAGTGGTTGTTGAACATGTGGGCGATGCCGCCGCGCAGCAGCGGCGTACGGGAGTCGATGTTCTCGTACAGGTTGTGCTCGAACGTGATGTAGCCGTTGCCGCGGTCGCTCTCACTCGATCCGATCAGGCCACCCCGGCCGGAGTTGCGCAGGATGCTGTACGACAGCGTCACGTACTGGGTGTCGTCCTTCATGTCGAACAGGCCGTCGTAGCCCTCCGACTCCCCGCCGGACGCCTCCAGCGTGACGTGGTCGACCCACACGTTGCGGACGCTGCTCTCCATGCCGATCGCGTCGCCGCCGTTGGAGGTGGGCGAGCCCGACTTCTTGACGTTGCGCACCGTCACGTTCCGGATGATGATGTTGCGCGAGTCGCGGATGTGGATGCCGAGCTGGTCGAAGACAGCGCCGCTGCCCACGCCGATGATGGTGACGTTGCTGATCTGCTTCAGCTCGATCACGCCGTCCGCGGTGTTGCAGCTCGATCCGGAGACCTTGCTGGTGTTGCCGTGGTTGATGGTCCCGGTCACCTCGATGGTGATCGGGGTGCTGCTGCTGGCCCGGCCGCAGAGCGCGGCGTGGATGGCGGTGCCGGTGGTGGCGCGTACGGTCTGCCCGCCCGCGCCGCCGGTGGTGCCGCCGTTCTGGGTGGCGTAGCCGGTGGCGCTGCCGGCCGCCGCCGACGCCTGTGGGGACGGCAGCACCACGGCGACGGCGATACCGACGACCGCCGTGGCCAGTGCCGCGTGGAGTCGCAGCGCGACTGTTCTTCTCATGTCGCCTCATTCCTTTTTCGAGCATGCGGGAATTGCCGCCGAGCAGCGGCAGTCACCGAATGGGAATAATGCGGAGCCGCGACGCGATCAGGCGCGCCGCCGGCGAATGTGGTTCATCTGCGATGCCCGGCCCGCACATGAAACATCGATGTAACGCAATCGTATGAAAGCGCTTTCCAAGAAGGCAAGAGCTGGCGTTTGCAGGTTTTTTGCACTACTCCGGGCGGCCGGAGGCCGCGGACGCCTCCTTGACGGGACATGCGATCGGTGGTTGCCTGCACCTCACCCCGGAGATTGATATTCGTCTACTTCCGCCCCCACGAGGAGCGCCATGACCCATCCCCGCAGGACCCCGCTGGCCGCGGTCACCGGCGCGCTCGCCGCCGTCCTGGCCGTCTCCCCGGCGGCCGCCGCACCCCCGGCGGAACCCGCCGCCACCGGCAACGCGTGGACCGCCGACCTCACCGTCGTCGACGCCGACGACGTCGACGTCCGCTGGACGGACGCCGGGCTGCGCCTCGCCGGCACGGCGAGCCGGCCGGCCGCCCAGCGCCGGCAGACGGCCGGGGGCATGCTCGTCACCGCGCCCCACCCGCTCGCCGCGCCGGCCAACCGGGTCCGGGCCGACGTCGACGCGACCACCGGCACCGGCGCCGTCGAGGTGGCGGCACGCGGCTGGCGATCGGGCGCGTGGACCGAGTGGCGGTCCGTCTCCGGCGCGGCCGTCTTCGACCAGCCGGTCACCCGGGTGCAGATCCGGGTGGCTCTCACCGCCGAGCGGCCGTCCACCGCGCCCACCGTGCGCGGGGTCCGGCTCGTCGCCGACTCGGTCGCCGCCGTCACGGCCGCCACCCCGGGCCTCACCTACCGGGTGTACGCCACCCGCGAGGGCCTGGTCGGCGGCACCACCGCCAACGGGCACGTGATCGTCTCGCGGGACCACTTCGTCGCGCTGCCGTCGGCCCGCGGGCTCGCGCCGAAGAACACCGGCGACTACACCGTCCGGGTCTGCACCACCACCCGAAGCCGCTGCGAGTACGCGCCGGTCTGGGACATCGGACCGTGGAACACCAGGGACGACTACTGGAACCCGAGCGGTGTCCGGGAGATGTGGAAGGACCTGCCGCAGGGCCGGCCCGAGGCGCAGGCCGCGTACCAGAACGGCTACAACGGCGGCCGGGACCAGTTCGGGCGCGTGGTGGGCAGCCCAGCCGGCATCGACCTCGCCGACGGCACGTTCTGGGACGGTCTGCTGCTCACCGACAACGCCTGGGTCGACGTCGCCTACCTCTGGACCGGCACCGGCACCCGGGGCCGGATCGGCAGCGGCCCGCTCAACATCCGCTCCGGTCCGAGCACGAGCAACCCCGTCGTCGGCCTGGCCGCCACGTACGCCAACGTGCCGATCGAGTGCTCGGTCACCGGCCAGTCGGTCAGCGGCCCGTACCGGACCACCAGCCAGTGGAACCGCCTCGCGTCAGGACACTTCGTCAGCCACGCGTACGTCTCCAGCGTGACGGGCACGATCGCGCCCTGCTGAGGACGACCCGCCCGGGGCGTGCGCCGGCACCGCGCCGCCCCGGGTGCGCTGGATGAGCACGACGCAGGCCAGCACCGCGCCCGCCACCACCAGCGCGCCGGGCGTGACCGCCTCCCCGAGCAGCACCGCCGACCAGATCAGCGTGAGCACCGGCTGGACGAGCTGGATCTGCCCCACCTTGGCGATGCCGCCCCGGGCCAGCCCGGCGTACCAGGCGAAGAAGCCCAGGAACATCGACACCACTGTGAGGTAGCCGAACCCGGTCCAGGCGACGACGCCGCCCCGCGGCGGGTGGACGAGTGCGGCCACCGCCGTGACCGGCACGGTGACCGGGAGCGACAGCAGCAACGCCCAGCAGATCGTCCGGGCACCGCCGAGTTCGCGGGCCAGCCGGCCGCCCTCGGCGTACCCGAGTCCGCAGAGCACCACGGCGGCGAGCAGGAACAGGTCGGCGGCCGACAGCGCGCCGCGCATCGAGCCGCTCGCGGCGAGGAACGCGAGCACCAGCGCCAGGCCGGCGGCACCGGCGAGCCAGAACAGCGGCGGCGGCCGTTCACCGGCACGCAGCACCGCGAACACGGCGGTCATGGCGGGCAGCACGGTGACGACCACGGCGCCGTGCGCTGATGTCTGTGTGGTGAGCGCGAGCGAGGTGAACAGCGGGAAGCCGACCACGACGCCGAGCGCGACGATCGACAGCCGTCGCCACTGGTCCCGGGTGGGGCGCGGCGCACCGGTCAGCCGCAGGTAGGCCCACGCGAGCAGCGCCGCGCCGACCGCCCGTCCGAACGCGACGAACCAGGGGTCGAGTGTGTGCACCGCGACGCGGGTGGCCGGCAGCGACATGCTGAAGGCCAGTACGCCCAGCGCGCCGAGGGCGATCCCGGCGCCCGGTCTCACCGTTACCGTCGTCGGGGCAGTAGCGCTACTCTGTTCCGTCATGAACGATGGTAGCGCTATCGACCGTGTGGTCCGGCATCTGGGTGCGCTGGCGGCGGACGCCGCGCCCGGCACACGGCTGCCGTCGGTACGGGAGCTGACCGCGCACCATCACGTCTCCCCCGTCACGGTCGCCGAGGCGACCCGGCGGCTCGTCGCGGACGGCCTGGTCGAGACACGTCCGGGCCGCGGCGCGTACGTGGCGGCCCGCCGAGCCGACCCACCGCGGGCGGACCTGTCGTGGCAGACAGTCGCGCTCGGCTCGCGGCGGGGCGGCGAGGAGGAGATGCAGGCGCTGCTGGCGCTACCGCCGTCGGGCGCGATCCCGCTGACCGGCGGCTACCTGGACCCGGACCTCCAGCCGGCCGCCGCGCTCGGTGCGGCGCTCGCCCGGGCGTCCCGGCAGCCGGCCGCCTGGCAGCGCGGCCCGGTCGAGGGACGCACCGACCTGCGCGCCTGGTTCGCCCGCGAGGCGGGTGGCGGCCTGCGCGCCGAGGACATGGTGATCTGCCCGGGCGGGCAGGCCGCGCTCTCCTCCACGCTGCGGGCGCTCACCGTCCCCGGCGACACGATCCTGGTCGAGTCCCCCACCTACCTGGGCGCGCTCGCCGCCGCGCGCGCCGCCGGGCTGCGGGTGGTGCCCGTCCCCGCCGACACCGACGGGGTACGCCCCGACCAGCTCGCCGCCGCGTTCGCCCGCACCGGCGCCCGCCTGTTCTACTGCCAGCCCTTGTACGCCAACCCGCACGGCGCGACCCTGTCCGCCGCCCGGCGTGGCGAGGTGGCGGAGGCGGTGCGCGAGGCCGGGGCGTTCCTGGTCGAGGACGACTACGCCCGCGACCTCGCCATCGACGGCGAGGCCCCGCCGCCACTGGCCGCCGACGACCCGGACGGACACGTCGTCTACCTGCGCTCGCTCACCAAGTCCACAGCACCCGGCCTGCGCATCGCCGCGATCGGCGCGCGCGGACCGGCCGGGGCACGGCTGCGCGCCACCCGCCTGCTCGACGACCTCTTCGTGGCCGGGCCGCTGCAACAGGCCACAGTCGAATTCCTCAGCGCGCCGGCCTGGGACCGGCACCGCCGCAGCCTGCGCGTACAGCTGCGCGCCCGCCGGGAGGCGCTGCTCGCCGCGCTGGACCGGCACCTGCCGTCGCTGGCCCCGCGCGACGTCCCCCGCGGTGGCCTGCACCTGTGGGTACGCCTGCCCGACAACACCGACGACGTAGCGGTGACCACTGCGGCCGCGGCAGCGGGGGTGACCGTCTTCCCCGGCCGCCCCTGGTACGCGGCAGAACCCCCCGCCCCCCACCTGCGCCTGACGTACGCCGCCGCCCGGCCCGACCAGATGGACGAGGCCATCCGCCGCCTCTCCACCACCCTCCCCCACTGACCACGGCGACGGCGACGGCTCACACCGCCGTCGATCTTGGACTTGTGGTGCCACATCTTGTCGGCTTCGCCCGCTATCAGAGGTGCCACAACTCCAAGATCGGCGTTCGGCCCCGCCCGGCCCCCGCCCTGCCCCGCCCCGCGATCTTGCAGTTTGGTGCCCCTCGTACCAGGAGTAATCCGGCATCACGGGGGCCGAAAGTGCAAGATCGCGGGGGTGGGAGGGGGCGTGGCGGGGGTGGGGGTCGGGGTTAGTTGCGGGTGATGGTGAAGGTTGTTGTGGTGTTCTTGATGTCCTGGGCGTTGTCGGTCAGGCGGAGGTTGGTGAACGTCGCCGCGCCGACCGCGGGGCCCTGACCCGCCTCGGGCATCTCGTTGACCCAGATGCCGAAGCCGGACTTCGCGTCGAACGCGTCACCGCTGCGCCGCGCACCCGAGATCGACACGTTCGTCAGCACCGTGTCGGTGATCGGGTTCTCCGGCTGGCTGCCGTTGTACTTGGTCTGGAACATGATCCCCGAGTACGTCGGATCGACGATGTCCACGTCGGTCACCCGGATGCCGCGGAACTCCTTGGACGCGGAGAACAACCACATCGCCGGGAACGTCTGCGCGCCCCAGAAGTGCCCGCCGGACCGGATCAGGGAGATGTTCTCGAACCGGGTGGGCGGGCTGGCGCCGAACCCGACGAACGGGTAGCCGAAGTCCAGCGAGCTGATCGTGATGCCCGAGTACGTGAGCTGGTCGGCGATGTACAGGTTGCGGAACACGTTGTCGTAGCCGCCGTACACCGCCAGCCCTGCCGCCCGCCAGGTCAGCGTGGCGGTCAGGTTCTCGAACACGTTGCCGTGGTTGCCGCCTGAGCCACCCTGGTCGGTGGCGGAGAACAACGCGAACGCGTCGTCGCCGTTGGACCGGCCCTCCGAGTTGGTGACCAGGTTGTTCGTGCTGCCGTTCGTCATGTTCACCGCGTCGGCGAAGGTGTTGCGGAACCGGCTGTCCCGGATGGTCAGCCCGTCCACGCTCACCCCCCAGTACGCGCAGACGGTGTGCTCCACCCAGACGCTGTCCAGCGTCAGGTCGTCCACGTCCTTCAACTCGCCCCACACCTTGCCGGGCCCGTCGATCCGGTTGGTGTAGTTGCCGAAGAACGCCAGGTGGGCGAACGTCGAGCCGCTGGCCGAGGGCTCGACCCGGAAACCGGCGTCGGTGTTCTGCTGGTTGCGCGGCGTCTGGAACCGGGTGAACCACATGCCAGCGCCGACGACCTGCACCGCCTTGCCGTACACCTGGAACTTCTGCGCCGTCTCGTACGTGCCGGCGGGCAGGTAGACGCCGACCAGGGTGCCGGTGGTGTCCATCCGGACCGCGTCCAGCGCGTTCTGCACGTCGGCGTGGCTGAACCCGGTGGGCACCTTGTAGCGGGCCGGGTCGGGGTTGGCGCGCGGCGACACCAGTTCGGTGTCGACGAAGTCGATCGCATACGTGGTGGTGTTCGCCGGGTCCTTCTGGAGCCGGATCCGGCTACCGGCCGGGACCGTGGTGTCGAGCAGTACGTTCGCCTCGTCGTACAGGTGCCGGGGCGCGCCGGCGCTCGGCGAGTCGCTCGGCCCGGCCTCGGCGCCGTAGAGCAAGATGTGCTTCGAGGTGAGGCTCATCGGCTTGTGCAGCACACCGTTGACGTACACGTTGATCGTCGAGTCGATCCCGCCGCCGCCCGGCGCGTCCGGGATGGAGAAGCGGGCGACCAGGGCGTTGGCCGCCGAACGGGTGGTCCACTCGACGTACGCGCCGGTGGTGTTGAGCGTGACCGCGCGGCGGCCGGACGCCTCCCCGGCCAGGTCGCCGATGGTGCGGTTCGGGCCGATCACCTGCGCGCCGCCGCCGGTCGCGCCGTCCTCCGCCTCGTAGGCGTCGTACGGCAGGTTCGCCCCGCGGCCGACGAACAGCGCCCGGTCGCTGGTGTTGTTCTGCCGCTTCACCGGCAGCTCGTTGGCGTCGTCGGCGAGCACCACCCGCACCGTGTACCGGCCGTTCACGGCGGTCCAGGTGCCGAGCGACACCGGTCCGGCGGTGGCCCCGGCCGCGATCGTGCCGCTGTACGAACCGGTGAGCGTGCGGACCACCGCGCCGGACTGGTCGCGCACGGTGAGCGTGATGCCGTGCGCGCCGCTCGCCGACGCGATGGTGCCCTGGTTGCGCAGCGTCACCGCGAAGGAGACGCTCGCGCCGGCGCTCGGCGTGCCGGGTGACCAGGTGACGGCGGAGGCGACCAGGTCGGAGCTGGCGACCGGGCTGACGGTCAACGGGGTCGGGCTGGTGTAGGAGTTGTTCGCCTCGTTCTGCTCGATCACCGCGTTCTGCTCGTCGACAGTCGCGGTGACCTGGTAGCTGCCGGCGTCGCGTACGCCGATGCCCGCCGAGACGGTGCTCGACGCGCCCGCGGCGAGCGCGCCGACGGCGGCGGTGCCGACCTTCGTCGTACCCAGGTAGAGGGTGACGGCGGTGGCGGCGGAGGCCGCGGTGCCGGCGTTGCGCACGGTGGCGGACAGCGTGATCGCGTCGGTCTCCACCGGCGCGGACGGCGACGCGGTGACGGCCGTGACGGTGAGGTCCGGGTTCGGTGCCGGAACACCGATGACCTGGAGTTCGGCGACCTGCCCGTTCGAGGAGCCGGAGTTCGCGGTGAACTGGAGCCGCACGTCGGCGGCGGTCGCGGACACCGGGACGGTCACCGTGTTCGCGCTGTTCGGGTTGAAGGAGTACGTGGCGGAGCCGGCCAGGCTGGTGAACCCGGACGCGGACTGCTCCCGGCCGAGGACCTGGAACGTCTGGGTGCGCGCGCCCCACGCCGGGTCCGGGTTCAGCTTCACCACGACGGCGCTGATGCTCGCGTTGGCGCCGAGCGCGACGGTGAGCGTGCTCGGGTACGCGCCGGGCGCGCCCTCCCAGTACGTGGTGACGTCGTTGTCGACGGCGTTGGCGGCGGCGAACACGTGCACCATCGACGACGCGGTGGCGGGCTTGCCGACCGCCAGGTTGGTGCCGCCGGTGCCGCTGCCGGTGCGGGTGACGGTGTTGCTGTTCGCGGACACGTTCCCGGCGGCGTCGCGGGCCCGCACGTGGTACGAGACGGTGGCGCTGTCCGGCTGGCTGTCGGTCCAGGTGAGCGTGGACCCGCCGACTGTGGTGCGCAGCGCGCCGTTGGCGTACACCTCGTAGCCGGTGACGCCCACGTTGTCCGTGGACGCGGTCCAGGTCAGCCGGATCTGCCCGCTCGCCGGCTGGGTGTAGGCCAGGTTGCCGGGCGCGGTGGGCGCGACCGTGTCCCCGGTGTTGCCGGTCCGGGTGACCGTGTTGCTGTTCGCCGACACGTTCCCGGCCGCGTCCCGCGCCCGCACGTAGTAGGAGACGGTCGTCCCGGCCGGCTGGGTGTCGGTGTACGTCAGCGTGCTGTCGCCGACGGTGGTGCGCAGCACGCCGTTGGCGTACACGTCGTAGCCGGTGACGCCGACGTTGTCGGTGGACGCGGTCCAGGTCAGCCGCACCTGGTCGGTGGCGGGCTCGGTGAACGCGAGGTTGCCGGGCGCGCTCGGCGCCTGGGTGTCGCCGGTGACCGGGCCGTAGACCTCCAGCTCGCCGAGCTGCCCAGCGGGCCAGGCGCTGTTCGCGGTGAACAGCAGCCGCACGTACCGCGTCGACGCGGTGGGCACGGTGACCGTCACGGTGTTGCCGCCGCCCGGGTCGAACGCGTACGACGCGGACCCGACGAGCGTGCCGAAGGTGGAGCCGTTCGTGCTGCCCTGCACGGTGATCGTCTGGGTGCGCGCGCCCCAGCCGGACGGCAGCCGCAGCACCAGCCGGTTGACGCTGGTGGCGGCGCCCAGGTCGGCCTGGATCCACTGCGGGAACGCGTTGTTCGGGCTCTCCCAGTAGGTGGCCGCGTTGCCGTCGTTGGCGTTGCCCGCGCCGTACACGTCGGCGTGACCGCTCTCGGTCATGGTCCGGCCGAGCGCCAGGTTGGTCGAGGAGGTGGCCGCGCCGTACGCCTCCAGTTCGGCGAGCTGCGCGGCGGCCCAGCCGGTGTTCGCGGTGATCACGACCCGCAGGTAGCGGGCGTCGGTGGCGGTGAAGCCGAGCGTCACGGTGTTGGCGGCGGCCGGGCTGAACGTGCGGGCGGCGGGCGCGACGACAGTGGTGAAGCCGCTGCCGTCGGCGCTGGCCTGCACGGACAGCGTCTGGGTACGCGCCTCCCAGGCAGCAGGGAGCTTCAGCACGACCTGGTCGACGGCGCGGCTGGTGCCGAGGTCGACCTGTGCCCACTGGGGCAGCGCGCCGCTGCTCTCCCAGTAGCTGCCCTGGTTGCCGTCGGTCAGGTTGGCCGCGACGTAGGGGCCGTTGACGCTGCTGGCGGTGGCGGTGCGCCCGGCGGCGAGGTTCGGGCCGCCGGCGGCGAGGGCCGGTGGGGCCGGGGCCGCGGTGACGACCAGGCCGACCGCGGCGAGCACCGCGACGATTCCGGTACGGAGTCTGGACATGGTGGACGGACACCTTCTTCCCGGGGGAGGTGGAGAGGCGTTCGGGGGTGGGGGTGCGGTGGGGCGGCGGGGATGGTCCCCGTCGCGCCGGGTCAGGAGGCGTACACCTCGAACTCGGACAGCTGGCCGGCCGGCCAGCCGGTGTTGCCGGTGACTGTCAGCCGCACGAAGCGGCGGTCACCGGCGGGCAGCGCGATCGACACGCTGTTGCCGCCCGCCGGGTCGAACGTGTAGCCCGCCGCCGCCTTGAGCGTCGCGAACGACGAGCCGTCGGTGGAGCCGAGCACCGCCACGGTCTGGGTGCGGGTCTGCCAGGCCGCCGACGGGGGCAGCTTCAGCACCACCCGGGCGACCGGCCGGGCGCTGCCCAGGTCGACTGTCACCGACTGGGGGAAGGCGTTGCCGGCGCTCTCCCAGTAGGTGTTCGCGTTGCCGTCGACGGTGTTCGCGGCGCCGTACACGTCGGCGTGGCTGGTCTCGGCGACCGGCCGGCCCGCCGCCAGGTTGCCGGCCGGGGGCGCGGTGGTGGGCGGCGCAGTCGTGGCAGGCGGCGGTGTGGTGGTGCCGCCGCCGTACACCTCCAGTTCGGCGAGCTGGCCCGCCGGCCAGCCGGTGTTGCCGGTGACTGTGACCCGGACGAACCGCCGGTCGCCGGACGGCAGCGCGATCGACACGGTGTTGCCGGCGGCCGGGTCGAACACGCGGCCCGCCGACGCGGCGAGTGTGCTGTACGAGGAGCCGTCGGCAGAGCCGAGCACCGACAGCGTCTGGGTACGCCGTTCCCAGCCGGGCGGGAGCTTCAGCACCACCCGGTCGACGGTGCGGGACGCGCCGAGGTCGACGGTGAGCGACTGCGGGAACGCGTTGTTGGCGCTCTCCCAGTAGCTGGCCGGGTTGCCGTCGACGGCGTTGCCGGCGGCGTACGTCTGGGTGGTGCTGGTGGCGGTCGCCGGCCGGCCCAGGGCCAGGTTCCCGCCGGCCGGCGGCGGCGTGGTCGGCGGCGCGGTGGTCGGCGGGGCCGTGGTCGGCGCCGGGCTGGTGGGCGGCGGGCTGGACGGGCCGTTGCCCCACTGCGGCTGCGGCCACGGCCCGCAGTACGGGGTGGGCGTGTACCAGCCGGAGTTGCCGGCGCCCTGGGTGATCTGAAAGCCGCTGCCGACGCAGTTGTGGATCGGGTTGGCCTGGGCGATGCCGGTGGCGCGCACGTTCGTGAACCGGACCTGGCTGGGCGCCTGCACCTGGAGGGCGTACGTGCCCGCGCCCTCGATGCGCACGTTGTCGAACGAGATGCCGCTGGTCTGCCCCTCGATCCAGTGCAGCGCCGCATACGAGCTGTCCAGGATGTCGGTGTCGGTGATGTTGATCGCGGCACCCTGGATCGGCTCGTTGAGCGCGGAGAACCATATCGCGCCCACGCCGAACTGCCAGTTGTAGTCGGAGTTGCCGTTACGGATCAGCGTGTTGCGGGCCACCGTGATCGTGCCGGCCACGGCGGTCGGCCCGGTGACGCCCGGATAGCGGTTCGCCACGTGGATGCCACCGCCGTTGGTGACCGAGTCGGCGGTGACGTTGTCGGCGATGGTGATGTCCCGCCCGCCGTACGTGACCAGGTGGTTGGCCAGGATCGTCACGCCGATGGTGTTGCGGGTGAAGGAGTTGCCGACGTTCGGCACGCTCTGCGCCCACATGGCCAGCGCGTCGTCACCGGTGTTGCGGACGAACGTGTTCGTCACCGTCGAGTTGGTGACGCCCCAATGGAAGTTCACCCCGTCGGCGGTCTGGTCGAGGATGCGGCTGTTGCGGATGGTGAAGTCGTCCATCGGCCCGTCCATCCAGGCGCCGACCTTGGTGTGCTGCAACCACAGGTTGTCCACCACCGAGTTCGTCATCGCGCCGCCGATGGCGTTCACCTGGTCCTCGTCGACGCGTTCCCGGATGTCGCCGATGATGGCGAAGTCCCGCAGCATGACGTTGCGGCTGGGCCCGCCGGCCTCGTGCGGGCGGATCTCGCCGGAGTAGCCGCCGCCCGGCACGTACTTGCCGTAGATGCCGGCGGCGCGTTTGCGGTCGGTGGGGTGCCGGCCGCCGAGCACCGAGTACCAGGGGCCGGCGCCGCGCAGTGTCACGCCGTTGACCACCACGTGGTCCCAGAGCGTGAACGTGCCGGCCGGGATCCACACCGCCCGGCCCTGCGCCTTGCCGGCGTCCACCGCGGCCTGGAACCTCGCCGTCGAGTCGGTGGCGCCGGTCGGGTCGGCGCCGAAGTCGGTCACCACGTCCAGCACGCCGGACGGCTTGGTGATCTGCGCGCCGACCAGCTCGAAGTCGGCCAGGTCGATGGTGAACGTGGGTGACTGGGCGGTCGAGGAGACCTGGAGGCGGATCTTCGTGCCCGCCGGGTACGTGGTGCCGAACATGGTCCGGGTCTCGTCGTAGAAGTGGTGCGGGTTGGTGTCGCCCGGGTTGTTGTTGAACGGGTAGCCGCCGTAGTACCAGCCGTACCGGGAGGTGACCGGCACCGCCTTGACCAGCGTGCCGTTGGCGCGCAGGTCGATGGTGGCGTCGCGGCCGGTGCCGGCGGCGTTGTCGGGCAGGCTGTACCGGAACGTGACCGCGTCGGCCGGGGCGGTGAGCGTGAACTCGACGTACTCGCCGACCGCGTCGAGCGTGACCGCCTCCCGGCCGGACGCCTCGGACGGCAGCGTGCCGTAGCGCCGGTCGGGGCCGATCTTCGTGCCGGTGTGGGCGGCCTGCTCGGCCTCCTGCTCGCGGAACGGCACCGTGGCGCCGCGTCCGGTGATGTCGAACGGGGACAGTCCGGCGGCGTGCGCCGGGGTGGCGGTCGTGGTCAGCGCCACGACGAGTGTCGAGGCGGCGAGCGTGGCGGCGGCGAGGGCGGCCACGCCGGTGCTGCGGTGGCGGTGCGCGGTGCGGTGCTCGGCCATGCGGGGTGTCTCCCTTTCGTCGGTGGCCAGATCCCCCGTGCGCGGCGTTGCCTCTCCTTCCTCCTCCCCAGGTGTGTCGCGCGGTGGCGGCCGGGACGGGCCGCCGGCGCCGCGGTCAGACCGATCGGGTACGCAGCCAGACCGCGGTGTCCGGTGGCAGCCGGTCGTCGTCGAGTGGGCCGCTGGCCAGCAGCAGCCGGTCGTGCGCGGGCAGCGGCACGGCTGCGCCGCCGAGGTTGACCAGGCAGGTGAAGCCGGGTTCGCGGGCGAACGCGAGCGCGCCGTCCGGTGCGGGCAGCCAGGTGAGCGTGCCGTCGCCGAGCGCGGGTTCGGCGCGGCGCAGCGTCAGCGCGGCCCGGTACAGCTCCAGCATCGAGTGCGGGTCACCGGTCTGGGCGCGGACCGTGCGGTCCTTCCAGTCCGCCGGTTGCGGCAGCCACGGTGCGGCGGTCGCGCCGTCGGGGCTGAACCCGAACGGCGGGGTGTCGCCCTGCCAGGGCAGCGGCACCCGGCAGCCGTCGCGGCCCGGGTCGACCCGCCCGGACCGCTCCCACATCGGGTCCTGCCGCAGCTCGTACGGGATGTCCTCGACCTCCCAGAGCCCCAGCTCCTCGCCCTGGTAGACGTAGGCGGCGCCGGGCAGCGCGAGGGACAGCAGCGCGGCGGCGCGAGCCCGGCGGGTGCCCAGTTCCAGGTCGGTGGGGATGCCCTCGCGTTTGGCGGCGAAGCTGAACCGGGTGTCGGCGCGGCCGTACCGGGTGACGTGGCGGGTGACGTCGTGGTTGGACAGCACCCAGGTGGCCGGGGCGCCGACCGGGACGTGCGCGGCGAGCGTGCCGTCGATGCTCTCCCGCAGCGCTCTGGCGTCCCAGGCGCAGCCGAGGAAGTCGAAGTTGAACGCGGTGTGCAACTCGTCCGGGCGCAGGTAGTTCGCGAACCGCTGCCGGTCGGGCAGCCACACCTCTCCGACCAGCGCCCGCCCGCCCGGGTACGAGTCGGCGATGCGCCGCCAGGCGCGGTACACGTCGTGCACGCCGTCCTGGTCCCGGAACGGGTGCGGCCGGTCCGGGTGGACCTCCGGCAGCGTGCCGTCCTTGACGAGCAGCCCGGCCGAGTCGATGCGGATGCCGTCCACGCCCCGCTCGAACCAGAAGCGCAGGATGTCCTCGAACTCGGCGCGGACCCGGGGGTGGTCCCAGTTGAAGTCGGGTTGCTGCGGTGCGAACAGGTGCAGGTACCAGTCGCCGGGGGTGCCGTCCGGGTCGGTGGTGCGGGTCCAGGTCGGTCCGCCGAACTCGCCGGTCCAGTCGGTGGGCGGCAGGTCACCGCCGGGTCCCCGGCCGGGACGGAACCAGAACAGGTCCCGCTCGGGCGCGCCCGGGCCGCCGGCGAGCGCGGCCCGGAACCACTGGTGCGCGTCGGAGCAGTGGTTCGGTACCACGTCGACGATGCTGCGGATGCCGAGCGCGTGCGCCTCCGCGATCAGCGTCTCCACCTCGGCGAGGGTGCCGAAGACCGGGTCGATGTCGCGGTAGTCGGACACGTCGTAGCCGGCGTCGGCCATCGGCGACGGGTACCAGGGGCTGAACCAGATCGCGTCGACGCCGAGCGCGGCGAGGTGGTCCAGGCGGGACCGGATGCCGGCGACGTCGCCGATCCCGTCGCCGTCGCCGTCGGCGAAGCTGCGCGGATAGACCTGGTAGATCACCGCGGAGCGCCACCACGGGCTGTTGTCGGCCATGGACACGGGCACCTGCTTTCTGCGGGTTCGGTTCTGCGCTGGCGGGTTCGGCCGGCGGCGGCCGTGCGGCGGCCCGGTCAGCCCTTGAGGCCGCCGGTGGTCAGGCCGGACATGATGTTGCGCTGGAAGATCAGGAACAGCACGACGGTGGGGATGGCGGCGATCACCGACGCGGCGATGACCACGTTCATCGGGGTGCCACCGGCGAAGGCGTAGATGCCGACGCTGACGGTTCGCGTCTCCGGCGACGGCATGACCAGCTTCGGCCAGAGGAAGTCCTTCCAGACCGCCGTCACCGCGAAGATCGCCACCACGCCGAGGATCGGTCGGGACATCGGCAGGACGATGGACCAGAGCGTGCGCAGCGGGGAGGCGCCGTCCATCACGGCGGCGGCCATCAGGTCCTCCGGGATGGAGTCGAAGAACCGTTTCAGCAGGAAGATGTTGAACGCGTTCGCCACCAGCGGCAGCCAGATCGCGAACGGCGAGTCGAGCAGGTTGACGTGCACGATCGGCAGGTCGATCACCGTGACGTACTGCGGGACGATCAGCACCATCGCCGGGATCATCAGCGTCGCCAGCATCATGCCGAGGATCAGCCTGCCCAGCACCGGGCGCAGCTTCGACAACGCGTACGCGGCGGCGGTGTCGAGGACGAGCTGGAACAGCACCGCCCCGGCCGCGTAGTAGAACGTGTTGAACAGCAGCTTCGCCAGGTCCAGGTTGGTCCAGGCGTCGACGTAGTTGCCCGGCTGCGGGTCGCGCGGGAACAGCGTCGGCGGCGTCTGGGCGATCTCCTGGCCGGACTTCAGCGCGCCGGTGACCATCCAGTACAGCGGGCCGAGGAACACCAGCGTGAACCCGGCCACGACCACGGAGAGCACGACCCAGTAGAGGACGCGGCCGCGACCGCGCCGCAGCTGGGCGTGGGAGACGAGGGTACGGGTGGTGCTGTCGGCGGCCATGTCCTAGTCCTGTCTCGCGGTGAGTCGCAGGTAGACGGCGGAGAACCCGGCCAGCACCACCAGCATGATCACGCCGAGCGCGGCGGCGCCGTTGAGGTCGTTCTGGAAGAACCCGTGCTGGTAGATCAGGTACGCCACGGAGGTCGCCGAGTCCTGCGTACCGGCGCCGTTGGCGAGGATCAGCGGCTCGATGAACAGCTGCATGGTGGCCACGATCTGGAGCATCGCCAGCAGCGCCAGGATCAGCCGGGTCTGCGGCACGGTCACGTGCAGGATCCGCCGCCACACCCCGGCGCCGTCGATCTCGGCGGCCTCGTACAGCTCGCCGGGGATGTTCTGCAACGCGGCCAGGTAGATCAGCACGGCGCCGCCCATGTTCATCCAGGTCGACGCGATCACCATGGCGGGCATCGTCATCGACTGTGACTGCATCCACTCCGACGTGGGCAGTCCCAGCGCGGTGAGGATCGCGTTGAACAGCCCCGCCTCGCTCGGGTCGTACGCGTAGAACTTGAACAGGAACAGCGCTGAGGCCGGCGGCAGCATCACCGGCAGGTAGACGAGCACCCGCAGGTAGCCCTTGGCGTGGCGCAGCTCGTTGAGCAGGATCGCCACGAAGAACGGCACCAGGTAGCCGAGCCCCAGCGCCAGGCCGGTGAAGACGAACGTGTTCTTCCAGGCGGTCCAGAAGCTCGGATCGGCGATGATCCGGCTGTAGTTGTCCCAGCCCACCCAGGTGGTCTCGCCCCGGCGGGTGCGCTGGAAGCTCATCACGACGCCGCGGACCATCGGGTACCAGGAGAAGACGGCGAAGCAGACGACAGCGCCGATGAGGAACGCGTGCCCGGTGAGGTTGTCCCGGACCTTGCGGCCGAGGCCGGCGCGGCGCCCGGCGGTACGCGACGGCGTCGGCGCGACGGGACCGGGACGGCGGGTGGCGCCGGGGGCGGTGGTGAGCGCCAAGGCGACTCCTGCGGTGCTCGGGGAGGTGGGGCCGGTGCGCCGGCCCCACCTCCGGTCGGGTCAGCTCTGCGTGGCCAGCAGCTGGTTGACCTTGTCCTCGGCGGTCTTGAGCAGCGCGTCGATGTTCGCGTTCGGGTTGGTCAGCACCCCGGACATCGCGGCGTCGAGCACCGCGTAGATCGCCTGGGCGTTGCGCGGCTCGCCCTTGATCGGCACCGGGTTGGCCTCGAAGACCGCGAAGTTGGTCGTGTCCACGTTCGCGTTGGCCTTGCGCAGCTCCAACTCCTGCTTCTGGGCGTCGCTGCCGTTCGTGAACAGCAGCGGCTGGGGCAGGCCGACCGGGTAGTTCTGCGGCTTGGCGCGCACGTAGTCGAACTGGCCCTTACCAGGGGTCAGCTTCTGGTAGGCGAGCCACTTCAGACCAGCCTTGACCTGCTCGGGGCTCAGGCCCTTCTTGAAGAAGTAGCCCTCACCGCCGCCGAGCGTGGCCTTGGCCTGCCCGTCCTGGCCGGGCAGCGGGCCCATCGCCCAGTCCTGATACTTGCCCTGGAACTGGCTGACGATCGCCTGGGTCGCGTCGGGCGCGCCGATGAACATGCCGACCTTGCCGGCGCCGGCGTTGGTGAGCAGGTCACCCCACTGGAGCAACTGCCGGCTGCCCATGCTGTTGTCGCCGTAGCGCATGTCCTTGAGGTTCTGCAGGACCTGCTTGCCCGTCGCGTTGTTGAAGTCGGCCTTCTTGCCGTCGGCGCTGAGCACCTGGCCGCCCTGGGAGTAGAGCAGCGAGGTGAAGTGCCAGCCGCCGGTGTTGCCGGCGCTGTACTCGGCGTACCCGGCGATGCCGTCGCCGAGCGCGGAGATCTTCTTGGCCGCGGCCCGCACCTCGGGCCAGGTCTTCGGCGGGTTGTTCACGTCGAGCCCGGCCCGCTGGAACAGCGCCTTGTTGTAGATCAGGCCCATCGAGTAGTTCTTCACCGGTACGGCGTAGAGCTTGCCGCCGTCGGTGAACACCTCCTTGAGCGCCGGGTCGACGCTGTCCCAGGTGGGGATGGTGTCCTTTGTGACGTACTGGCCGATGTCCATCGCCTGGCCGGAGTCCAGCACCTGCTGCAGGTCGGTCATGTAGCCGTAGAAGACGTCGGTGACGGTGCCGCCGGCGAGCCGGGCGGTGAAGTCCGGCGGGTTGTTGCACTGCTCGCCTACGCTGACGCTCTTGACGACGATGTCCGGGTTCTGCCGCTGGAACTCGGCGACGTCGTCGTTCCAGTTCTTCAGCAGTTCCTTCTGCGCGCCGACCGGCTGGCAGTCGACGGTGATGGTGACCTTGCCGCCGGCGTCGCTGCTGTCGTCGCTCTTGGTGGAGCACGCCGCAAGGCTGAGCCCGAGGCCGGCCGCGAGCGCCACGGCCGCGACCTTCCGATACTGCGGTACGGACATCTGTCCATCCCTTCGGGAACGGGTGTATCCATGGCCTTCACTGATGTGCGGTGACCGCGCGGCTGCCCTCAGGTGGTGGAACGGCAGCCGCGCGCGCCCTGCCTCCGGAAACCGCGCCCCGGGTCAGGTGTGAGTGGAGTCACTGTAGCGACGCGAACCGAACCCAGCAAGATGCGAACGCATGAACGCAAGAACTCGACTGTGACACTGGCCGGGCGTCGATCTTGGAGTTGTGGCACCTCGGATACCGGAAGTAGGCCGCATTCCAGGCGCCATTAGCCCAAGATCGACGGACGCGGGCGCGGCGGGGCAAGTCCGGGCGGGCGGAAGCCCCCGGGGTCAGCGGCGAGGGGCGGGGGCGGTGGAGCCGCGTACCACCAGCTCGGGCTCGAACAGCAGCTCGTCGTGCAGCACGCCGGCGCCCTCGATCTGGGTCACCAGCAGGTCGACGGCGGCCTGGCCCATCGTCTCGATCGGCTGCCGCACAGTGGTCAGCGGCGGGTCGGTGCAGGTCATGAACGCCGAGTCGTCGAAGCCGACCACCGAGACGTCGGCCGGCACGGCGCAGCCCAGGCGGCGGGCGGCCCGGATGGTGCCCAGCGCCAGCACGTCGCTGGCGCAGACGATCCCTGTCGCGCCGCGCTCGATCAGCTTCGTGGCCGCGACCCGCGCGCCCTCCATGGAGAAGCTGGACCGCTCCACCAGGGACCGGTCCTCGCCCCAGCCGGCGGCCCGGACCATCGCGTCGAGCTTGCGGCGCGACGGCACGTGGTCGGCCGGGCCGAGCACCATGCCGATCCGCTCGTGGCCGAGGGAGCGCAGGTGCCCGTACGCCTGCTCGACGGCGACCGCGTCGTCTGTGGACACCCGCGGGAAGCCCAGTTCCTCGACGCCGGCGTTGACCAGCACCACCGGCAGGCCACGGTCGGTCAGGCGCCGGTAGTGCTCGTGCGAGGCGTCGGCCAGGGCGTACGAGCCACCGGCGAAGATGACGCCGCTGACCTGGTGGTCGAGCAGCATCTCCACGTACCCGGACTCCGGCACGCCACCGATGGTGCGGGCGCACAGCGCCGGGGTGAAGCCGCGCTGGGCGAGGGAGCCGGTGACCACCTCGGCCAGGGCCGGGAAGATCGGGTTCTGCAACTCCGGCAGCACCAGGCCGACCAGGCGGGCACGCTCGCCGCGCAGTTTCGTCGGGCGCTCGTATCCGAGCACGTCGAGGGCGGTCAGCACGGCGGTCCGGGTCGCCTCGGACACGCCGCCGCGGCCGTTGAGCACCCGGCTCACTGTCGCCTCGCTGACGCCCGCCTTGCGGGCCACCTCGGTCAGGCGCTTCGTCACGGCGGCAATCGTACGTCGGATTCTTGCAAGAAATGAACAGCCCGAGCGGTCAGGTCTTGCCGCGCACGACGGCAGGTGGCTCGAAAGATGCGAGCAGATTGATGCTTGAAAGCCAACAGAGAGCCGGAATAACATGAGGAACCTTGTCGATGGCCTGCGCCGCCGGGGCCACCCGTCCCCCGAGAAAGGGTGCTCCGATGTCGCGGAGCGTGCCGAGGATCCTCGCGGCGGCGCTCGTCGCCACCGCCCTGCTCGTCCCGCCCGGCGCCGCCACGGCGGGTCCGCCGCGCGGGCCGGCTCCCGTGGTGACCCGCGCCGGGCTCGACCCCGCGCTCGTCGCCGGTCGCGGTGCCACTGTGGACTACGTCGAACAGGAGGCGGAACACGGCCGGACCACCGGCACCGTGATCGGGCCGCACCGGTCGGCGTACACACTCGCCGGTGAGGCGTCCGGCCGCCGGGCCGTACGCCTGCTGCCCGGCCAGTACGTCGAACTCACGCTCCCCCGGCCCACGAACGCGCTGACCGTGCGCTACAGCATCCCGGACGCGCCGGGCGGCGGCGGGATCACCGCGCCGCTGCGGGTGTCCGTCGGGCACGCGCGCGCCCGCACCATGACGCTGACCTCGCAGTACGCCTGGCTCTACAACCAGTACCCGTTCACCAACGACCCCGGCGCGGACCTGCTGCACCCGGACTGGTGGATCACCGAGTGCTCCTGCGTCCCGGCGGCCACCACGCCCGCGCCGGTGATCGGCAAGCCGTTCCGGCCGCACCACTTCTACGACGAGCAGCGGATGCTGCTCGGCCGTACCCATCGGGCCGGCGAGGTGGTCCGGCTGACCGCGCCGCGCGGCACGGCCGCCGCGTGGACGGTGATCGACCTGGTGGACGCGCACCTGGTCGCGCCGCCCCGCGTGGTACCTCGCGCGGTGAACGCGCTGTCCTTCGGCGCCGACCCGACCGGCCGGCGGGAGTCCGCCGACGCGTTCGACCGGGCCATCACGTACGCCCGCCGGGTGGACCGCCCGCTCTACCTGCCGCCCGGCACCTACCAGGTCAACCGTCACGTCGTCGTGGACGACGTGACGATCGCCGGGGCCGGGAGCTGGTACACGATCGTCCGGGGGCGCGAGGTCGCCCTGGACACCCCGGCGCCCGACGGATCCCGCCACACCGGCGTCGGCTTCTACGGCCGCGACGCCGCCCAGGGCGGCAGCAGCGACGTGCACCTGTCCGGCTTCGCGGTCGAGGGCGACGTGCGCGAGCGGATCGACACCGACCAGGTCAACGCCGTCGGCGGGGCGCTGAACCACAGCACGATCGACGGCCTCTACCTGCACCACACCAAGGTCGGCATGTGGTTCGACGGGCCGATGACCGGCCTGCGGGTCACGAACACGGTGATCGCGGACCAGATCGCCGACGGGCTGAACCTCCACACCGGCGTGACGCACTCGTCGGTGACGAACTCGGTGGTCCGCAACAGCGGCGACGACGCGCTCGCGATGTGGTCGGAGGGCACGGCGAACGCGTCGAACACGTTCGCGTACAACACGGTGCAGTCGCCGGTGCTGGCCAACGGCATCGCGCTGTACGGCGGCGCCGACCTGACCGTCGCGCACAACCTGATCGCCGACCCGGTACGCGAGGGCAGCGCGATCCAGGTGGGCTCCCGGTTCGGGGCGGAGCCGTTCACCGGCCGGCTGCGGATCACCGGCAACACCACGGTGCGGGCCGGCACGTACGACCTGAACTGGAACATCGGCCTCGGCGCGATCTGGTTCTACGCGCTGGACCGCAGCATCGACGCCGCGGACATCCAGGTGACCGGCGACGCGTACCTGGACAGCACCTACAACGCGATCATGCTGGTCAGCGACTGGCCGGTGAAGGACAGCGTCCGCATCGACAACGTCCGCTTCCGCGACATCCGGGTCGACGGCACCGGCACGTCGGTGGTCAGCGCGCGTACGGCGGGCGGGGCGAGCATCGCGAACGTCGACGCCCGCAACGTGGGCGCGGTCGGCGTGAACAACTGCGGGTCGTTCCACTTCACCCCGGACGGCTCGGAGTTCGGCCTGACCGACCTCGGCGGCAACGACGGCGGCTGGCTGGCGCCGTGGCTGCTGCCGAACACCATCACCTGCGACGACCGGCCGCCGGTGGTGCCGCCGCCCCCGCCCTCGCGCTGGTGACACACGACGCGACCCCCGCCGGACGGGCCGGCGGGGGTCGCGGTGCGGGTGGATCAGGCCTCGGTGAGCTGGCCGCGCAGCTTGGTCAGGGCGCGGGCGAGCAGCCGGGACACGTGCATCTGGGAGACACCGACGCGGGCGGCGATCTCGCTCTGGGTCAGGTTGCCGTAGAAGCGCAGCGTGAGGATCTTCTGCTCGCGCTCGTCGAGCGTGGCGAGCGCCGGGCCGAGCGAGGCGCGCAGCTCGGCCAGCTCGTACTCGTTGTCCTCGGTGCCGAGCGTGTCGCCCAGCTCGGTGGCGCTGTCGCCGTCGCCGATCGGGGTGGACAGCGACACCGCGTTGTACGCGCGGGCGCCCTCCAGGCCCTCCAGCACCTCTTCCTCGGTGACGTCGAGGTGGGCGGCGATGTCGGCGACGGTCGGGGCACGGTTGAGCGTCTGGGTCAGCGTGCTGTTCGCCTCGGAGATGCGCAGCCGCAGCTCCTGGAGGCGACGCGGCACCCGGATGTTCCAGGTGCGGTCGCGGAAGTGCCGCTTGATCTCGCCGAGGATCGTCGGGATGGCGAAGCCGGCGAAGTCGACGCCGCGCGAGGCGTCGAACCGGTCGACCGCCTTGATCAGGCCGAGCGCGGCGGTCTGGGCCAGGTCGCCGGCCGGCTCGCCGCGGCCGCTGTAGCGGGCGGCCAGGTGGTTCGCCAGCGGCAGCCACGCCTCGATGACCTGGTTGCGGAGGGCGGCCCGCTGCGGGTGGTCGGCGGGCAGTGCGGCGAGCGCCGCGATCAGCTCGCTGGCGCGGGTCTCCTCACCGGTCTGCGGCGCGCGCTGCACCTCGGTGGCGGTCGTTCCCATGGTCATCGTGGTCATGCTGCCCTTCCTGTCCTCGGAGAACGGGTGGCCTCCCACACCGGTCGTGCCAGCCACACTAGACCAAAGGTCACCGCCAAATCAACCGAACGGACGATGGAGATTTAGCCTCAGATCCGGACATAGGGGCGACACGTGTCATCATCGAGGTAGCAGCGGCCGGTAGTCGGCGGCGGTGAGCGGCAGCGCGGAGAGGCTCCCGTCCGCGCGGGGCACCTCCAGCGGCTGCCCGTCCCGGCGGAACGCGACGCTGTACACGTCCGGCCGCTGAGTGAGGCTGCACACGATCTGCCCGAAGGCGAGCACCTCGTCGTTGCGGCCGGTCTCCTCCCCCGCCTGGCGCACGTCGACTGTCGCCAGCGTGCCGGCCAGCGTCGCGCCGGCCACCGCCACAGTGCCCGGCAGCGCCGTGGCCAGCCCCTGACGGCGCTCGCCGCCGTCCGGCCCGGCCAGCAGGTGCTGCAGGTGCGCGTCCACGCCGGGCAGCCCGTCCACCCGGCGCGTGACCACGACCAGCCCGTCGTCGCGGACGAAGCAGAACGGCTCGTCCACCCGCCCGTCCCCGTCGGCGGTCGAGGACACCGTGGGGGTCGGGAACGCCCCCGGCGGCGTCTGCACCAGGCGGGGCTCGTCGTCCACCGGCACCCCGCAGCCGGCCAGCAGCACGACCACGAGCAGGCCCGGCAGGAGCCGCCGGCGGCTCATCGCAGCGCCCCGGGCAGCTCGACCCGGAACCGGGCGCCGGGCTCGCGGTCCAGCACCGCGGCCGTACCGCCGTGCGCGGCGGCGTGCTGCGCCACCAGCGCGAGCCCGAGGCCGGTGCCGTCGGTGCCGGCCCGGTCGTGCGCCGCCCGCCCCCTGACGAACCGGTCGAAGATGATCTCGCGGTCGCCGGGTGGCACGCCCGGACCGGCGTCGTCGACCTCCAGCACGCCCACGCCGTCGCGCCCGGTGAGGCGTACCGCGACCGGCCCGCCCCCGTACCGCTCGGCGTTCTCCAGCAGGTTCAGCAGCGTCTGGGCGAACCGGCGCCGGTCGACCCACCACAGGCGCGGGGCGTCGCCGTCGACTGTCACCAGGCTCTCCGGCAGCGACCGCTCCCGGCAGGCCGTCCGGGCCAGCTCCACCACGTCGACCGTCTCGCGGTGGGCCGGCTGCTCGGTGCGGGCCAGTTGAATGAGGTCGTCGACCAGGCGCTGGAACCGGGTCACCTCGTCGGCGACCAGGCCCGCCGCCGTCGCGGTGCGTTCGTCCTGGTGCTCCCGGCGGCGGTTGAGCACGCTCGCGGCGGCGGCCAGGGTCTGCAACGGCGAGCGCAGTTCGTGGCTCACGTCGGCGGCGAAGCGCCGGTCCCGCTCGATGCGGTGCACCAGCTTGTCGACCATCTCGTTGAACGAGCTGGACAGGCGGGTGAGATCGGGATCGGTGGTCGAGTCGAGCCGGGTCGCGAAGTCGCCCGCGGCGATCCGTTCCGCCGCGTCGGCGACCGCGGTGAGCGGCCGCAGGCTGTGCCGGGTGGCGTACCAGCCGAGCGCCGCGCCCGCGCCGGCGACCATGATCGCCACGGCGATCAGCGCCAGGCCCACCACCTGGAACGTCTCCTCGACCTCCCGCAGCGAGGTCAGCTCGTAGTAGCCGAGCGCGCCGGGCAGCGGCACGCCGACCAGCAGCGCGGGCTGCCCGTCGAGCCGGATCCGCTGGACCGCCGGCTTGCCGTCGGCCACCATCCGCTGCAACTCCACCGGCACCGAGCGGGCCCCCACGTCGGCGGTCCGGGCGTACCAGCCGTCGGGCAGGTGCAGCAGCGGACGGCGGGCGCTGCCGGTGTCGAGCGAGCGCAGCACGGCCACCACGTCCGGGGTGCCGGTGTCCAGGCCGGAGCGGACCACCGCGGCGTCGTAGTAGGCGGCCCGGACCGCGGTGCGCTCCCGCTCGTCGAGCAGCGAGCGCCGGGTCAGGTCGTACGAGAAGAGGGCCATCAGCGCCGACAGCAGCAACGCGCCGACGGCGAACGCCGCGGTGACCCGGGCGCGCAGGCCGGGCCGGGTCATCGCTGGAGCTTGTAGCCGAGGCCGCGCAGGGTGACCAGGTGGCGCGGGTTGGCCGGGTCGGTTTCAATCTTCTGCCGCAGCCGGCCCACGTGCACGTCGACGAGCCGCTCGTCGCCGGTCTCGTAGCCCCAGACCCGGCTGAGCAGCTGCTGGCGCGACAGGACCCGGCCGGCGTGCTCGGCCAGCTCGCAGAGCAGCCGGAACTCGGTGCGGGTGACCGCCACCGGCCGGCCCGAGCGCCGCACCTCGCCGGCTTCGGCGCTGATCTCCAGGTCGCCGAAGAACTGGGCGGGCACCGGCCCGGCCACCGTCCGGACGCGCCGGCGCAGCGCCCGCAGCCGGGCGGACAGCTCCTTGATCGCGACCGGCTTCACCACGTAGTCGTCGGCGCCGGCCTCCAGCGCGGCGACGATGTCGTGGGTGTCGTCGCGGGCGCTGATCACCACGACCGGTACGTCGTCGTCGCGGCGCAGCTGACGGATGCAGTCGAACCCGTTCATGCCGGGCAGCATGAGGTCGACGAGCACGTAGTCCGCCGGCTTCTCCCGCTGCCGGCGCAGCCCGTCCTCGGCGGTCGGCGCACCGTCGGCCTCGTAGCCCTCCTCCTCCAGGGCGAGCTGCAGCGCGAGCCGGATGCGGTCGTCGTCCTCGATCACCAGTACGGCCGTCATATGGGCATCATGACCGGCCCGGCACTGGTCGCCCAATCGCGTGGGCCGTTCGTGGTTTTTGTCATCGAACCGTCACACAACCGTCCGGTGACCTCCAAGATCCCTGCGCAGAGTGGGGACTGACCCGATCCCGTCACGGAAGCGACCCGATGCCTGCCAGCCTGCCGTCCCCGCCGGAGTCCGCCGTGCCGCACGTGCGCGTGGACATCACCGACGAGCTGGACCCCGCCGGGCTGTCCGAGGTCGCCCACGTGCTGGACCGCATCCTCGCGCTACGGCCCCGCGAGCTGACCGTCGACCTCGCCGGGTGCCGGCATGTGGACCCCGCCGCCGTCGCGCTGCTGCTGGACGTGCACCGCCGGCTGGCGCGGCAGGGCGGCCTGCTCACGCTGAGCAATCCACATCCACGGATCCGGCGCATCCTGGAGAACTCCGGGCTCGGTGCCGTACCCGTCGTCGACACGCCCCGTCCGGCCGCGCGCGGCCGGGCCCGGGTCGCGTCCGCATCTCGCTGAGGAGGAGTGGTGACCGGCAGCACGCTCGTCGGAGCGCTCGTGGTGGGTCTGGCCGTCGGCGGGCTGGGACGCCTCGTCCTGCCGGGGCGCAAGGCCGTCCCGGTGTGGCTGACACTCGCGCTCGGCGTGGCGTCCGCGCTGCTCGGCGCGATCGTGGTCGGCCTGGTGGACCACCGCACCGACGGATCGCCGGTGCTGCCGCTGATGGTGCAGACCGGCTTCGCCGCCGTGGCGGTCGTGCTGGCGGTGGTCGCCGCGGGCCGGCCGGAGCCGGAGGGCCAGACGCCGCCCGGTGCGGGCGGCGGCCGGCGGAAGGAGGAGGTGTGACTGTCGTACCCGCGGACCACCTGATGATGCTCATCTGCGACGGCTGCGGCGACAGCGTCACCAGCACCGGCGCCACGCTGCCCGACGCCGAGGTGGTGTGGACGCTCGTGTTCGAGCACGACTGGGTCGGCTCCCCGTTCGCGCCCGGACCCCACCACTGCCCCCGGTGCAGCACCCGGGCGGTCATCGCCGACGACGGCCTGGGCATGGACGACCTGGAACAGGTCGCCGGCACCCCTGCAGCGCACGACGTCGACCCGGCCACCGCGGTCCGCCGTGCCCTCGCCGAGCGCTCCCGCCGCGAGGACATGGAGCTGGTCGACCTGTCCGGCCTGGAGGTGATCGACTCCGCCGGGCTCAGCCTGCTGGTGCGCGCGCACCAGGACGCGCGGCGCGACGGCCGGCAACTGTGCCTGCTGTCGCCGTCGCGGTTCGTGCTCACCGTGCTGCACACCATGCGGCTCGACGGCGTCTTCACCGTCGTCGACGGCCGCGCCCCGGCGCCGGGCCCCGCAACCCGGCGACCGGTCCTGACCGAACAGAAGGAGCCCTCCCCGTGGTGATGCCCTGGCCGTACCCCGAGTTTCCGTACACCGGCGGCGGACCGGAGCCCGACGACGCGGACACCCGGCTCGCGTCGCTCGTCGCGCAGCGGCTCAGCGCCGACTGGACCACCCGCCGGCAGCAGATCACCGTTACCGTGCAGAACCGGGTGGTGATCCTCGCCGGCCTGGTGGCCGACCCGGAGACCCGCCTGGTCGCCGCCGAGCTGGCCTGGGACGTGCCGGGTGTGTTCGACGTCTGCAACGCGCTGCGGCTCTACGGCGGGCGGCGCGGCGGCCGCTGAGCCGCGGCTGTTGCACGCATCGGCGTCCACCTCTACGCTCGGCCCTGGGAGCGCTCCCCCAGGCCGCCGCGTCGGGCTTTCCGGGCAGGTTCACGACGGGCACCGTCCGATCACCATCAAGCGATGGGACCTTCCCGCATGTTCTCGATTCCCCGCCCGTCCCGGCGGCACCTGCTCGCCGGCGGCGCGGTCGGCGCGCTCGCCCTGGCGGCGGTGGCCGTGCTGCCGTCACCGAACGCGATGGCGGCGACCGGCTGCGCCGTCACCTACACCACCAACTCCTGGCCCGGCGGCTTCACCGCGAACGTGGCGGTGCGCAACCTCGGCGATCCGGTGAGCAACTGGACGCTGGGCTTCACCTTCCCCGACGGCGGCCAGCGCGTGGTGCAGGGCTGGTCGGCCACCTGGCAGCAGAGCGGCTCGGCGGTCACCGCGCGCAGCCTGGACTACAACGGCACGCTCGGCACCGGCGCGAGCACCACGGTCGGCTTCAACGGCTCGTGGACCGGGTCGAACCCGAACCCCACGTCGTTCACGCTCAACGGCACGGTCTGCACCGGCGGCACGAGCACCCCGCCGCCCGCGACCACGCCGCCGCCGACCACTCCCCCGCCGACCACCCCGCCACCCACCACCACCCCGCCGCCGCCGACCGGCACCACCCCGGTGGCGATCAACGGCCAGCTCCAGGTGTGCGGCGTCAACCTCTGCAACCAGTACGGGCGGCCGATCCAGCTGCGCGGCATGAGCACGCACGGGTTGCAGTGGTTCGCCAACTGCTACACCGACGCCTCACTGGACGTGCTCGCCAACGAGTGGCGGTCCGACCTGCTGCGCGTCTCGATGTACGTGCAGGAGCAGGGCTACGAGACCAACCCGGCCGGATTCACCGCCCAGGTGAACACGCTCGTGGACAAGGCCGAGGCGCGGGGCATGTACGCGCTGATCGACTTCCACACGCTGACCCCCGGCGATCCGATGTACAACCTGGACCGGGCCAAGACCTTCTTCGCCACCGTGTCGGCGCGCAACGCGGCGAAGAAGAACGTGATCTACGAGATCACCAACGAGCCCAACGGGGTGAGCTGGTCGACCATCCGCAACTACGCCGAGCAGGTCATCCCGGTGATCCGGGCCAACGACCCGGACGCGGTGGTCATCGTCGGCACCCGCGGCTGGTCCTCCCTGGGCGTGTCCGACGGCAGCAACTCCGACGAGGTCGTGAACAACCCGGTGCGGGCGCAGAACATCATGTACACGTTCCACTTCTACGCCGCGTCGCACAAGGACAACTACCGCAACGAGGTGCAGCGGGCGGCGAGCCGGCTCCCGCTGTTCGTCACCGAGTTCGGCACCGTCACCTACACCGGTGACGGCGCCGTCGACACCGCCAGCAGCAACGCCTGGCTCGACCTGCTCGACCGGCTGAAGATCAGCTACGCCAACTGGACGTTCTCCGACGCCCCCGAGGGCTCGGCGGCGCTCCGGCCGGGCACCTGCGCGTCCGGCTCGTTCAGCGGGACGTCGGTGCTCACCGAGTCCGGCGCGTACATGCGCGACCGGATCCGTACCGCCGACGACTTCCCCACCTCCTGACCGGGCGGCCGGCGGCGATCCTTTCCCCTTCGGGTCGCCGCCGGTCAGCCCTCCACCAGCCCGGCCCGGCGCCACAGCACCAGGCCCGGCCCGGCGACCAGACCCAGGTCGGTCAGGTGGTCGGCGATCCGCTGCGCGGACCAGCGCAGCGTGGCCCGCCAGTGCGGGTTCGTACGCGCCGCGGCCCGCCCGGCCGCCGGGTCGATCCCGACCGCCGCGTACGCCCGCGGGTGCACCAGGCGCCGCGTGATCGAGTACGCGGCCCGGCCGATCACCAGCCGCGCGTACGCGAGTGCCACCGGCCCGGCGGCCTCGACCTGGCGGGTCAGCTCGTCGCGGGCGAAGCGGACGTGCCGGGCCTCCTCGACCACGTGGATGCGCGACACCATCCGGATCAGCGGCTGCAACGACTCGTCGGCCATGATCTCGCGCTGGAACGAGTCGAGGATCTCCTCGGCGATGAGGATGGCCGCGTACATCTGCGGGCCGGTCGCTGTGGACTTGAGCCATCGCCCGAGCAGGTGGTCGAACGGCTCGGCGCGGTAGACCGGCGCGCCGGTGGCCTCGATGAGCCGACCGAACATGACGGAGTGCCGGCACTCGTCGGCGACCTCGGTGAGCGCGTACTGGGCGTGCCGGCTGGTCGGATCGGCGTCGTAGTACTGCCGGATCAGCATCTGCATGAGGATCGTCTCGAACCAGATTCCGGCGGCGGCGGCGCTCGCGACCTCGTGCTTGGTCAGCTCGACCCGCTGGTCCTCGGTCAGTCCGTCCCACAGGGAGGTGCCGTAGAGGCTGCTGCGCTCCGGCGGCAGCCAGTACGCGCCGGGCACCGGCGGCGCCGACCAGTCGATGTCCACCATGGGGTCGTAGCTGGTGCGCACCGAGGCGGAGAGCAGGCGGTCGGCGACCGCCTCGCGCGGGAATCCGGCCATGACCCCTCCATATTGACGTAACTTCGAGTAACTGTTACGAGTGGTAGCATGCGACGGACCACCACCGATGTCAATGGCCCCGACACCCCCCGGGAGCCGGCCGCACCCCGCTCCGGCGGGCGGCGCGACCGCTGGGCCGACCACCGTGAACAGCGGCGGCAGGAACTGATCGCGGCCGCCGTGCAGGCGCTGCTGCAGCACGGCCCGAGCGTCGACATGGACCAGGTCGCCGCCACCGCCGGGGTCAGCAAACCGGTGCTCTACCGCTACTTCGCCGACAAGGCGCAGCTCTGGCTGGCGGTCAGCGAGGTGGTCGCGGCGCGCGTGGTCGCCGCCATCGCCCCCGCCGTGGAGCAGGTACGCGAGGAGCGCGCGCTGGTCGAGGCGACCATCGACGCGTACCTGAGCGTGGTCGAGTACGAGCCGTCGCTCTACCGGTTCCTCGTGCACGAGTCCGGGCACCCCGGCATCCAGCAGGTGGTGACAGGCACCAGCCGGCAGGTCGCGACCGGGCTGGCCCGGGTCATCGGCGACCGGCTGCGCGCGCTCGGCCTCGACGCCGGCCCGGCCGAGCCGTGGGCGTACGGGCTGGTCGGGTTCGTGCAGGCGGTCGGCGACTGGTGGACCACGCACGGGCAGCCGATCCACCGGGCCGCGCTCACCGAATACCTGACCACGCTGCTGTGGAGCGGCATCGAGGGGGTCCGCCGGGGCGCGGACCTGCCACCGGAGCTGACCCGCGCGCACGAACGGATCGACAGGTGACCTGGGAGGGCACGGCCCAGATCGCCGGCACCACGGTACGGCTGCACGGCGGCGGGCGGTTCGAGCCGGTCGACGGCCGCTACCACTGGGCCGGGCGGGTCGAGCCGGAACCGCGCCTGGTCCGGCTGCTGCGCTCCGGCCGCCGCGACGTGGAGGTCCGGATCGGCGAACGGGTCACCCGGGCCCGGCTGGCCGAGGTGGACCCGTGGGGCGGCGTCCGCATCACCGGCGTCGGCACGCCACCCTGGCCGCCGGACGACGAGTGATCCGCGCCGTACCGTGAAGGGATGACGTCTCCCGCCACCGTGCTGCTGGTCTTCGGCCGTGGGGTGGTGGCCGGCGACGACGGCTACCGGCTCACCGCGGAGAGCATCGCGCGCACCGAGGCCGCGGTGGCCTACGTCCGCGCGCACGCCGAGGCGTTCCGCCGCGCGCCGGACGCCCGGGTGGTGTTCACCCGCGGCTGGCCGCACGGCCCGGCCG
>NZ_JBXUOV010000058.1:0-31124 GCF_057196585.1 Micromonospora sp. ATLC20 | reverse complement strand
GGACCAGGTCGGCCAGCGGGGCCAGCCGGCGCCGTTCGCCGAACGCCGCGCAGCGCACCGACAGCACCCGCGCGCCGGTGTGCGCCGCGTACCGCCCGGCGCCGACGTCGTAGCCGGCGGCGAGGCGTTCCACCTCGGCCGCGAACCGGGACTTGCCGATCCCCGCCTCGGCGGTCATCAGCAGCACCCGGGGCTCGCCCCTGTCGATCACCTCGGCGAGCCGGCCGGCGACCCGGCCGATCTCGGTCTCCCGGCCCACGAACGGCGCCTCGTCACCGAGCCCGGACCGGGTGCCGGGCGCGTCGAGCAGGCCCAGCAGCTCGTACGCCTCGACCGGTTCCCGCTTGCCCTTGAGCCGCAGCGGGCGCAGCGCCCGCCAGGAGGCGACGTGCCGGGTGGCGGCGGACGTGCGCGCACCGGCGTAGACCGCACCGACGGCGGCGGCGTCGGCCAGCCGGGCGGCGGTGTTCACCGTGTCGCCGATGACCGTGTACTCGATCGCCGCCTGGATGCCCGCGATCACGTCCCCGGTGTTGAGGCCGACGCGCAGGCCCAGCGGCGCGCCGCCGCCGCGCTCGTCGTCGAGCACCCGCCGCACCGCGCGCTGCATGGACAGCGCGGCGCGGACCGCCCGCTCGGCGTCGTCCTCGTGCGCCACAGGCGCGCCGAAGACCGCCATGATCCCGTCGCCGGTGAGCTTGTCGACGTGCCCGCCGAACGTCTTGACCGCGCCCGCGAGGGCGGCCAGCACCCGGTCGGTGACCGCGCCGACCCGTTCCGGGTCCAGGTCCTCCGACCAGGAGGTGAAGTCGGACAGGTCACCGAAGAGCACCGTCACCACGCGGCGCTCGGCGGCGGGCAGTGTGGCGGCAGCCGGAAGCGCCGCCCCGCAGTTGTGGCAGAACCGCGCCCCGGGCACGGCTACGGTTCCGCACACCGGGCAGGTCACGGCTGCTCCACTCCGAGGTGTTCGAGCTGGGCCCGGACCGACCACTCGGCGGCCCACCACAGCGACCTGTCGACGTCGGCGTAGACCACTGCGACCACCTCGGCGGCGGTGGTGGCGCCCGCGGCGACGGCGGCACGCACCTGGTCCAGCCGGGCCCGCCGGTGGGCCAGGTAGAAGTCGGCCGCTACACCGCAGTCGGCCAGCGCCGGGCCGTGGCCCGGCAGCGCCGGGATCCCCCGGTACGCGGAGAGCAGCTCCAGGCTCGACAGGTAGTCGCCGAGGTGCCCGTCCGGGTGGGCGACCACTGTGGTGCCCCGGCCGAGGATGGTGTCACCGGTCAGCACCACGTGCTCGCCGTCGTGCGCGGCGACCAGGCAGACCGAGTCGGCGGTGTGCCCGGGGGTGGGCAGCAGGCGCAGGTCCAGCCCCACGTCGATGGTGGTGTCGGCGGTGAGCGGCTCGCCTCCGGCGGTGTGCGCCGGGTCGGCGGCGAGCACCGGTACGCCGTCGAGCAGCTCGCGCAGCCGGGGCGCGCCCTCGGTGTGGTCGGCGTGCCCGTGCGTGATCAGCACGCATCCGATGCGTCCCTGCGCCGCGATCGCGGCCAGGTGCCCCTCGTCGGCGGGCCCCGGGTCGACCACGACGGCGGGCGCGTCCGGCCCGGCCCGCAGCACCCAGGTGTTGGTCCCGTCGAGCGTCATCGGCCCCGGGTTCGGCGCACGCAGCAGCGTCACCCACCCCGGCAGCCCGTCCGCAAGCGCCCCCGCCGCACCGGCCATACGCCCACCCATGGCTGCGATCGTACGACTCCGCCCGCCACTCCCCGCGATCTTGCAGTTCCGGCCCGAGCTTTGTCCCCGTCTGGGGCTTCTGCCGGGGCCACAACCGCAAGATCGCGGGCTTCAGCGGCGGGCTCCAGCGTTACGCGACCTCGACGATGACCTCTACCTCTACCGGGGCGTCGAGGGGGAGCTCGGCCACGCCCACGGCGCTGCGGGCGTGGCGGCCGGCCTCGCCGAACACGGCGCCGAACAGGTCGGAGGCACCGTTGATCACGCCGGGCTGGCCGGTGAAGCCGGGTGCGCTGGCCACGAAACCGGTCAGCTTCACGACCTTCACCACGTTCTCCAGCCCGACCAGCGCGTCGATCGCGGCGAGCGCGTTCAGCGCGCACCGCTCCGCCAGGTCCTTGGCCTGCTCGGCCGAGACGCCGTTGCCGACCTTGCCGGTGGCGAGCAGCTTGCCCTCGGCCATCGGCAGCTGGCCGGACACGTAGACGTGCTGCCCGGACTGGACGGCCGGCACGTAGCTGGCCACCGGCGGCACCACCTCGGGCAGTTCGAGGCCGAGCTCGGCGAGCTTCGCGTGGGGTCCGTTGCTCATCGAGGTCAGCCCTTCGGACGCTTCAGGTACGCGACGAGCTGCTCCGGGTTCGGGCCGGGGACCACGGAGACCAGTTCCCAGCCGTCCTCGCCCCAGTTGTCGAGGATCTGCTTGGTCGCGTGGACCAGCAGCGGCACCGTGGCGTATTCCCACTTCTGCATCGGAGGAGGGCTCCCTTGCCTGACTTGGACTTCGGTCAGGCACAGCCTACGGTCCGCCGCGGTCACCAGGACGCGGGACGCGGCTCCGGTGCCGGCGGCGGCTCGCCGCACGGGCCCTCGTGCTCGAAGCGCTGCGGGCACCGGCTGCGGTCGGGCAGCAGCAGGTCGCAGAAGACCCGGTGCCTGTTGTTCTGGTCGTCGGCGGTGGAGACGGTGGTCTCGCCCGCGTCCAGCTCCACCAGGAAGCCCAGCGAGGTGGCCACGGTGCCGGCGAGCGCGGTGGCCGCGTCCAGGTCGGGCACCCGGACCTGGAGGTGGATGACGTAGCCGGGCTCGTCCTCGTCCCGCCCCTTCCCGCCGGATCGGGGCAGCGTCCGGACCGCCTCGGCCGGCGGGCCGTAGGAGCGCTCGTTGAACGGCGCACCCGGCACCTCGGCCTCACCCGGCCGTCCGGCCCGGTCACCGGGGAACTGGCCTCGGGGACTGTTCTCCGCGTCGCGCATCCGTCGCCTCCGGGCGTCGTACCTGTTCAACAAACACCGCCATCCGGCTCGGAGCCGTCCCCGGCCCGGCTCTCCGCGTCGGGGACGAACGTAGATCCTTCGACAAGTCCCGGCAACGGGACGCGCACTCCTCGTCACCTCCAGTCACATTTGCGACACAAGGCTGGTCGGGAACGCGGTAGCCGTGTCCGCCCGGCGGGGCGCGTACGCGGGGCTGGCAAGCGCACCGCCGACCGATACCCTTCCGGACTGGACGCGCGCCGACGCGCGCCCGCACACCTCGACCCGTGCCCGTCGCCTGGGGCGGCGACGGGAGCCGCAACCCGGGGGAGACAGATGACCCAACCGCCCGCCGGTGGCGACACCGGCACGCCCGGCGACCCGAATCCGCAACCGCCGCCCGTCGGCGGCGCGCCGCCGGGATCCGCACCCGCAGCCGGTCCGCCGGCGTATCCGTCCGGCACCCCGCCGCGAAAGCGACCGGCGGTGCTGATCGTCTCGCTGGTGCTGGCCGCCGCGGTCCTGCTCTGCGGCGGCGGGGGCACTGCCGCGTTCCTCGCGTTACGCAACAGCGAGGACGGCCAGGGCGCGAAAGAACCGCAGGTAGCCGTGGACGGCTTCCTCAAGGCCGTCTACCAGGAGCGCGACGCCGAGAAGGCGGCCGCGTTCGTCTGCTCGGCGGCCCGTGACGACGAGAAGATCGCCGCCAAGGTCACCGAGGTGCGGGAGTACGTCGCGCAGTACCAGAACCCCCGTTTCCGCTGGCCCACCCCGACCGTCGACAACCAGACCGGGGACCGGGCCACCGTCTCCGCGCGGGTGACCATGACCACCGCCGACGAGAAGGTCGCCGAGCAGGCGCTGCGTTTCACAGTGGTGCGGAAGACGGGTTGGTGGGTCTGCGAGGTCGGCTGATCCCACCGGCCGGACAGAGCTGGTCCCAACGGCTGGTTAGGCTCGACGGGTGGCAGCTAGTGAGCAGCCGGCCGAGTCCGCCGGCAGATGGCCGGCCCGCCTGCACGTGGTGACCGGCAAGGGCGGCACCGGAAAGACCAGCGTGGCCGCCGCGCTGGCCCTCGGCCTGGCCGCCGGGGGCCGGCGCACCCTGCTGGTCGAGGTGGAGGGCCGGCAGGGCATCGCCCAGCTCTTCGGCACCGACCCGCTGCCGTACGAGGAACGGCACCTCGCCGACGCGCCCGGCGGCGGTGAGGTGCGGGCGCTGGCGGTCGACGCCGAGGAGGCGCTCCTCGAATACCTGGACATGTTCTACAAGCTCGGCGCGGCCGGCCGGGCGCTGCGCAAGCTCGGCGCGATCGACTTCGCCACCACGATCGCGCCGGGCCTGCGCGACGTGCTGCTCACCGGCAAGGTCAAGGAGGCGACCACCCGCACCAGCGGATCGCGCCGGACGTACGACGCGGTGGTGCTGGACGCGCCGCCGACCGGGCGGATCGGCCGCTTCCTGAATGTGACGGCGGAGACCGCCCGGCTGGCGAAGGTCGGCCCGATCAAGACCCAGAGCGAGGGCGTCTCCGCGCTGCTCCGGTCCCCGATGACCGCTGTGCACGTGGTCACGCTCCTGGAGGAGATGCCGGTCCAGGAGACGCTCGACGCGGTCGCGGAGCTGACCCAGCTCGGTTTCCCGGTCGGCCGGGTGATCGTCAACGGCGTCCGTCCGCCGGTGCCGGCCGGACGCGCGGTGACAGCGGCCGAGCTGAAGCGCGGGCTGGCCGCCGCCGGCCTGCCGACCGACGGCCCGACCGTGGCCGGGCTCGTCGAGGAGGCTCGTGACCAGCAGGTACGCCGTGAGCTGGAGGACTCCCTGCGGGGTGACCTGGTGGATCTGGGCCTGCCCCTGGTCGAGTTGCCGCTGCTGCCCGAGGGGGTCGACCGAGCCGGGCTGGAGACGCTCGCCGAGGCCCTCGTCCGGGCGGATTGACTCACACCTGCGGCCGGCACGGAGCAGAGAGGCCCTCGGGACCGATACGCTCGATTGGTGCCTTCCGAAGACGCGGCGCCTCCGCTTGACGTCGACCAGATCCTCGCCGACGACGGCGTACGGATCGTGGTCTGCTGCGGGGCGGGCGGCGTGGGCAAGACGACCACCGCCGCGGCGCTGGCGCTGCGGGCGGCCGAACGGCACGGCCGGCGGACGGTGGTGCTCACCATCGACCCGGCCCGCCGGCTGGCCCAGTCGCTCGGCCTGACCGAGCTGGACAACACACCCCGGCAGGTCAAGGGCATCGACGTCGAGGCCAGCGGCGGCGAACTGCACGCCATGATGCTCGACATGAAGCGCACGTTCGACGACGTGGTGCTCCAGCACACCGACCCGGCGAAGGCCGCGGAGATCTTCGCGAACCCCTTCTACCAGGCCATGAGTTCCACCTTCGCCGGCACACAGGAGTACATGGCGATGGAGAAGCTGGGCCAGTTGCACGCCCGGGGCGAGTGGGACCTGATCGTGGTGGACACGCCGCCGTCGCGGTCCGCGCTCGACTTCCTGGACGCACCGGCCCGGCTGTCCCGGTTCCTCGACGGCCGGATGCTGCGGCTGCTGCTGGCTCCGGCACGCAGCGGCGGGCGGAGCATGTTCAGCCTGGTCACCGCCAGCTTCGGGATGTTCTCCAAGGTGGTGCAGAAGGTGATCGGCGCCCAGCTGCTCACCGACCTGTCCGGCTTCGTGGCCGCCCTCGACTCGATGTTCGGCGGGTTCCGGCAGCGCGCCGAGCAGACGTACCGGATCCTCCAGGCCCGGGAGACGGCGTTCCTGCTGGTCGCGGCGCCGGAGCCGGACGCGGTCCGGGAGGCCGCCTACTTCGCCGGCCGCCTGCGTGAGGAGCGGATGCCGCTGGCCGGGCTGGTGCTCAACCGGGTGCACCGGCCGGCCGCGGCCCTGTCCGCGGCGGAGAGCCTGGCCGCCGCGGAGCGGCTGGCCGGCCTGGGTGGGCACGAGGGCACCGTCGAGGTGTTGCGCGCGCACGCCGCGCTGGCCCAGCAGGCGGTGCGCGAGGAGCAGGTGGCGGCCCGGTTCACCGAGGCGTTCCCGGCGGTGCCGGCGGTGTCGGTGACGGCGCAGCCCGCCGACGTGCACGACGTCGACGGGCTGCGGACGATCGGCGAGGCGATCAGCCGGAGCTGACCGGTGCGGTCAGGTGGCCGTGGTGACCAGGACCTTGTCCTTGCCGGCCTTCTCCTTGGCGTTCTTCTTCATGGCCGCCTCGAACATCTTGCGCCAGCTGGTGACCTGCGGGTGACGGCGCAGCAACGCCCGGCGCTCGCGCTCGGTCATGCCACCCCACACGCCGAACTCGATCCGGTTGTCGAGCGCGTCGGCCAGGCACTCGTACCGAACTGGGCAGCTCCGGCAGATCCTCTTCGCCACGTTCTGTTCGGCGCCCTGTACGAACAACGCGTCCGGGTCTCCGTTCTGACACGCCGCCAGTGACGGCCAGTCAGTGATCATGCCCATCTGTACACGTCCCCCCTTGCAGTACCTACCGACTTCGCGCGAGCAGCCCTCGTACTTCCCCCCGGTCGTTCGCCCCGGCCTCCCCAGGGCGGCACGAACGACACTGGCTGCGGTCGCCGCCACCATCATGCTGTGTAGTCGCCCGATTACGCAACGTTGTCGGCGAAATCCATCATTCCGGACACTCCCGGCTTCCCGGGCTTTCGCCCCGCGACTACCCCGCCCGACTACGTGAAAACGCTGCGCCGCTCCCGAAGTTCGGCGAGACTTCCGCCGGATCCCACGCAACCTCGGACCAGGGCTCGTGCGTTTAGCACAACGAGGCCGGCGCGTGCAGGAAATGGGGAAAGTTCCCCGCGCGCCCGCCGATTCCTACTCGCGTACCCTGTCGAGGTGACCTGGATGCGGAAACGTGACCACAACGTGCTGACCAACGCCGCATCGCTGCTGATCTGCGGCCTGTTGGCCGGAGTGGTGGTCGCTGCGGCGGCCTTCCCCGTGGCAGCGATGTCCGGACTGGCCGCCAAGGCCGGGGCGGAGACGTTCGAGGCGTTGCCCAAGGAGCTGACAGTCGCCCGGGCACCCCAGATCACCAAGCTGCTCGCGGCCGACGGCAAGACCGTGCTGGCCACGATGTACGACGAGAACCGCAAGGACGTCAAGCTCAAGGACATCTCGCCGTACATGCAGAAGGCCATCATCGCGGCCGAGGACCACGACTTCTACAAGCACAACGGCGTGGACATCAACGGTGTGGCGCGGGCCTTCGTCAACAACCAGGCCTCCGGCGCCTCCCGGCAGGGCGCGTCGACGCTCACCATGCAGTACGTCCGACTGGCCATCTCCTACTCGGCCACGCACCCGGCCGACGTCGTCGCCGCGACCGAGGACACCAGCGGTCGCAAGCTGCGCGAGATGAGCCTGGCGCTCCAGGTCGACAAGGAGCTCTCCAAGGACGAGATCCTGGAGCGCTACCTGAACATCGCCGCGTTCGGCAACAGTGCGTACGGCATCTGGGCGGCCAGCCAGGTCTACTTCAACAAGCCGCCGAGCAAGCTCGACATCCAGGAGTCGGCGATGCTCGCCGGCATGGTGAAGGCCCCCACCGCGTTCGACCCGACCACCAAGGCGGGTTACCCGGAGGCGGTCGGCCGGCGCGACTACGTCATCCAGAACATGGTGCAGATCGGCGCGATCACCCAGCAGGAGGCGGACGCCGCCAAGAAGATCAAGCTCCAGGTCAAGGGCAAGCGCACCCCGAACGGCTGCACCCAGACCACCACCCGCTCCTGGGGCTTCTTCTGCGACTACCTCTACCGCTGGTGGCTCCAGCAGGAGACGTTCGGCGCCACCTCGTACGACCGTGAGCGGCGGCTCAAGAGCGGCGGCTACACCATCATCTCCACGCTGGACGTCCAGGCCCAGAAGGGCGCCGACAAGGCCGTCCGCAACAAGCTCGGCGAGAGCAGCAAGGCGGCCCGCATGGTGGCCGCTGTCGAACCGGGCACCGGCCGGGTCCGCGCCGTGGCGGTGAACCGGAACTTCAAGCTCGACGACCCGGCCGACCCGCAGAACAAGATCTCCAGCGACCCGAAGAAGGCCAAGAAGAAGATCCGGGGCAACTACCCCAACACGGTAAACCCGCTGGTCACCGGTGGCCCCGGCATCGCCGGCTACCAGGCCGGCTCGACCTTCAAGATCTTCACGCTGGTGGCCGCGCTGGAGAAGGGCTACCCGCTCAGCTACCCCATCAACGCGCAGCCGGTGTTCAAGTCGAACTACCCGGTCGAGTTCAACTCGCCGGCCGCCTGCCCGGGCACCAACAAGTACTGTCCGAAGAACGCCAACCCCGCGATGGCCGGCATGCACAACATGTGGAGCGGCTTCGGTTACTCGGTCAACACGTTCTTCATCGACCTCCAGCAGCGGGTCGGCGCGGAGAACGTGGTGAAGGCCGCGCAGAAGCTCGGCATCACGTTCCGCTCGTCCAGCGACGCGCAGCTCGCCGCCAACCCGCACCAGTGGGGCGCGTTCAGCCTCGGCGTCTCCCAGACCACTCCGCTGGAGCTGGCGAACGCGTACGCCACGCTCGCCGCCGACGGCAAGTACTGCGAGCCGATCCCGGTGCAGGAGATCCGCGGCCCGGACGGCGAGAAGCTGGACGTCGCCAACCCCCGCTGCGAGCAGCGGGTCAGCACCGAGGTGGCCCGCGCCGCCGTGGACGCCGCGCGCTGCCCGGTCGGTGACCGCTCCTCCACCAGCAAGTGCGGCACCGCCACCGCCGGCAACGTCCGCAACATCGTCGACGCGCCGGTGGCCGGCAAGTCCGGCACCACCGACTCCGACCGCACCTCGGCGCTTGTCGCGATGACCAAGCAGTACGCGGTGGCCGGCATCATGGCCGACCCGGACTGGCCGCAGACCAACCAGAAGATGGGCCACGACGAGACGCCCCAGGGCATCAACCCGGCGGTCTACCAGACGCTGCGCGACGCCATGAAGGGCAAGGAGCGGAAGAACTTCACGGCGCCCAGCGGCAAGATCGTCCTGGGTGACCAGCGCTCCATCCCCGGCGTGAAGTGCGAGTCGATCGACACCGCGAAGTCCCGGCTGAAGGGTGCCGGCTTCGAGCCGGTGGTCTCCAGCAACAAGGTGCCGTCGGAATGCCCGGCCGGCACCGCGGCCGGCACCAGCCCGGACGGGCGCACCATCAAGGGTGGCGTGGTGATGATCGAGGTCAGCTCCGGCCAGGGCACGGGCACCCCGGAGCAGGGCGGCACCGCGACACCGGACCGGCCGGTTGGGCCCGGCGGGGGTAACGGCCGACCGGGACGACCGGGGAACTGACCAGGGACAGCAGACAGCGACGGCCACCTCCTGCGGGAGGTGGCCGTCGTCGTTTCCGCGCTACCGGAGCGCCGGCTCAGAGGCCGAGCTGGCGGCGTACCTCGGCGGCGACCCGGCCACCCTCGGCCCGGCCGGCCACCGCGCCCTGGGCCGCCTTCATGGCCGGGCCCATCTGCGCCTTGCCGGTGAAGCCGCCCGCGGCGAGCGCCCCCGAGACCAGCTCGGCCAGCTCCTCGTCGGAGAGCTGCTTGGGCAGGTAGCGCTCCAGCACCTCACCCTCGGCGGTCTCCTTGCCGGCCTGCTCGGCGCGCCCGGCGTCGGCGAACGCCACCGCCGCCTCGCGGCGCTTCTTCGCCTCCTTGGTCAGCACGGCGAGCACCTCGTCGTCGCTGAGCTCGCGCTTTTCCCGGCCGGCGACCTCGGCGTTGCCCACGGCGGCCAGGGCCATCCGCAGCGTGGAGGTGGTCAGCTCGTCGCGCGCCTTGAGAGCGGCGCGCATGTCGGCGGTGAGACGGTCCTTCAGCGTGCTCATGGACGGTGAAACTACCCTGAACGCCATGCGAAAGCGCACACTATTCCGGCTCGCGGCCGGAACCGTCGCCGCCGGCGCGGCCACCCTGGCGTACGCGTCGCTCGTCGAGCGCAACATGTTCACCCTCCGCCGGTACGACGTGCCGGTGCTCCCGACCGACGCCGAACCGCTGCGGGTGCTGCACCTCTCCGACCTGCACATGATGCCCGGCCAGCGACGCAAGCAGGACTGGGTGGCCTCACTGGCCGCGCTCGACCCCGACCTGGTCGTGGTCACCGGCGACAACATGGCGCACCCGGAGTCGGTGCCGGGCGTGCTGCGCGCCCTGCAGCCGCTGCTCGATCTGCCCGGCGCGTTCGTCTTCGGCTCCAACGACTACACCGGTCCGGTCTTCAAGAACCCCTTCACCTACTTCCTGCCCGACCGGGAGTACACCGAGGGCGTGCCGCTGCCGTACGAGGAACTGCGCGACATCCTCACCGGCGCCGGCTGGGCCGACCTGAACAACGCCCGCACCACGCTCAAAGCAGGCGGGCGGGAGATCGAGCTGGTCGGCGTGGACGACCCGCACATCGAACGGGACGACTACGACGCCGTGGCCGGCCGGGTCAGTGGCGACGCGGCGCTGTCGATCGCGGTGTCCCACTCCCCCGAGCCGATCGTGCTGGACCGGATGGCCGCCGACGGCTTCGGTCTGCTGCTCGCCGGGCACACCCACGGCGGCCAGGTCTGCGTGCCCGGGTACGGCGCCCTGGTGACCAACTGCGGGCTGCCCCGCTCGATGGCGCGCGGACTGCACCGCTGGCCCGGCTCGGACTCCTGGCTGCACGTCTCCGCCGGCCTCGGCACCCACCCCACCGCCCCCATCCGCTTCGCCTGCCCCCCGGAGGCCAGCATCCTCACCTTGATCCCCCGCTGACCCCCGGCAGATCTTGGTACGCGCCCGCCCTTCCCGGGGCCGATCCGTACCAAGATCTGCCGGGTACGCGGGGCGGGGGGTACCGAGTTTGACCGTGCGGGCGGGTGGGCTACTATTTGTCGGCACGCCTCGGGGTGTGGCGCAGCTTGGTAGCGCGCTTCGTTCGGGACGAAGAGGTCGTCGGTTCGAATCCGGCCACCCCGACCAGAGGTAAGAGGGCACATCCGATCATCGGATGTGCCCTCTGCGTTTCCCCGGCACCGGTCACCGTCGCAGTAGGATCCCGCCATGCCACGGCCGGTCGTCTTCGACCTCTTCCACACCCTGGTCCACGGCGCCGACGACGAGCGGGACCGCGTGGTCGGCGAGATGGCGCTCGTCGTCGGGGTGGATCCGGCGGCGCTCGTCGCCGCGTACCACGCGACCTGGCGGGACCGCCTCGTCCGCTGGAACGCGGCGGAGACCGTCCGCATCCTCGCCGAGCGCCTCGGTGGTTCGCCTACGGATGAGCAGGTGGCCCGCGCCGCCGCGCGCCGGCTGGCCCTCGCCCACCGGGTGCTGGGCCGCGTCTCGCCTGCCACGCTGGACGTGCTCGACGCGCTGCGCGAGCGCGGGCACCGGCTGGCCCTGATCAGCAACGCCACGTCGGAGACGGCCGAGGCGTGGCCGGGCGGACCGCTCGCCCGGCGTTTCGACGTCACGGTGTTCTCCTGCGAGGCCGGGCTGGCCAAGCCGGATCCGGCGATCTACCGCGCCGCCGCGCAGCGGCTGGGCGTCGCGCCGGCCGACTGCGTGTACGTGGGAGACGGCGCTGACGGCGAACTGGCCGGTGCGGCGGCGGTCGGCATGACGGTGCTCCGGACCACCGAACACCAGGACACCGATCCCGGCTGGATCGGACCGGTGATCGCGAACCTCCGTGACCTGTCCGCCCACCTGGAGCAGCCGGCCTCCACCGGATAGATCGACAGGACTGCCCGAAGCCACCCCGCCACGCGCGGTTGACCCCGCTGCCTGGCAAAGTATGCGCATGCCGCCGATGATCCGATCCCGCCTGACCGATTGGACCACCGTCGCGCCCCTGGTCGCCGTGCTCGTGCTCGTGATGACCTGGGGACGGGAGCTGCCCGGCCCGCTCATCTTCGTGGTGGCGGGCCTGCTCGCGGCGGCCGTACTGGCGGCTGTCCACCACGCCGAGGTGGTCGCGCACAAGGTCGGTGAGCCGTACGGGTCACTCGTGCTCGCGGTGGCGGTCACCGTGATCGAAGTCGGTCTGATCGTCACGCTGATGATCAGCGGCGGCGACAAGACGCAGGCGCTGGCCCGGGACACCGTCTTCGCCGCCGTCATGATCACCTGCAACGGCATCCTCGGCCTGTCGCTGCTGCTCGGCGCGCTGCGGCGAAAGGTGGCGGTCTTCAATCCGGAGGGCACCGGCGGGGCGCTCGCCACGGTGGCCACGCTCGCCACGCTCAGCATGGTGGTGCCGACGTTCACCACGAGCCGGCCGGGCCCGGAGTTCTCCCCCGCGCAGCTCGCCTTCGCGGCGGTCGCCTCGCTCGCGCTCTACCTGCTGTTCGTCATGGTGCAGACCGGCCGGCACCGCGACTACTTCCTCCCGGTCACGCAGGAGGGCAGCATCCTCGCCGAGGACAAGACCGGCGACGGGCACGCCGAGCCGCCGTCCACCCGTACCGCGCTGGCCAGCCTGGCGCTGCTGGTGGTGGCGCTCGTCGCGGTGGTCGGCGACGCGAAGACGATCTCCCCGGCGATCGAGACGGCGGTCAGCGCGGCGAACCTGCCGCAGGCGTTCGTCGGCGTGGTCATCGCGCTGCTGGTGCTGCTGCCGGAGACGCTCGCCGCGGCCCGGGCGGCCCGGCGGGACCGGGTGCAGATCAGCCTCAACCTCGCGCTCGGCTCGGCGATGGCCAGCATCGGCCTGACCATTCCGGCCATCGCGATCGCCTCGATCTGGCTGGACGGGCCGCTGATGCTGGGCCTGGGCGGCACCCAGATGACGTTGCTGGCGCTGACCGCGGTGACGGCGGTGCTCACCGTCGTGCCGGGCCGGGCGACTGTGCTCCAGGGCGGCGTGCACCTGGTGCTGCTCGCCGCGTTCGTCTTCCTGGCCGCCAGCCCGTAAGCGGGCCCACTGCCGAGCCGCGCGCCGGCAAGAACCGTCAGTCGTGCATCTCCGTCCGCGCCACCTCGGCGAACGCGGCGGTCAGATACTCGGCGAACGGCCGCCCGGTGACCGCCAGCAGGTCGGCCACCAGCAGCGGCGCGTGCCGGGCGATCGCCGCCGGGTCGGGCGGGTTCTCGTCGTCACCCGGGTCGTAGACGCCGAGCGCGCCGGCCAGCAGCACCAGCAGCACGTGCGGGTCGACGTCGGGCCACCAGGTCGCCGCCGACCGGACGCACTGTTCCAGCACCTGGCGTACGTCGTCGCCGTCCAGCCCGTCCGGGTGCCCCTCTTCCAGCAGCAGCCGGACCACGCCGCCGAGCACCAGCCCGGACCGGTCGGCGGCGGCCAGCCGCTCGACGGCCGGGGCGTACGCCTCGGCGTCGCGGGCCTGCGCGGCGGCCACCGCGCCGGTGGCCGTCTCGGCGATCTCGCGGGCCGGTGCGGGCAGGTGCCGCCAGGTCGTCGTCACCGGGTCAGCATGGCAGAGCACGTGTGCTCGCTCACCTTCCGGCCCGGCGACCGCGTGTGTAAGGGGTAAACGGGTCGCGGTCGTCGTACCCGCCGAACAGAATCCCTGCCATGCTGCGCCGCGCCCTGCCCGCCCGTCCCGAAGCCCGCCGGATCCTGCTCGGCACGTTGTTCTCCGCTGTCGGGCGCGGCCTCACCCTGCCGTTCCTGTTCATCTACCTCACCGACGTACGCGGCCTGACCGACACCCGGGCCGGGCTGGTGATCGGCTGGTTCGGCGCTGTCACGCTGGCTCTCTCGCCGCTGGCCGGCACGTTCATCGACCGGTTCGGCGCGCGCCGGGTGGTGCTGCCCTGCCTGGTGATCGAGGCGATCGGCACCGGCTCGCTGGCGCTCGTCGACTCGACCGCCTCGGCGTTCGGCGTGATGACGCTGATCGCCGTCGGCAGTTCGGCGATCTGGGCCGGGCAGAACACGATCCTCGCGTCGCTGACCGACGACGGCGAGCGGCAGCGCGTCTTCGGGCTCAACTTCGCGCTGCTCAACCTGGGTATCGGCACCGGCGGCCTGATCTCCGGCGCGGTGGTCGACGTGGCCCGTCCGATCACCTTCGAGGTGATCTACCTGCTGGACGCGGTGAGCTACCTGACCCCCGCGCTGATCCTGCTCACGCTGCCGCACGTCGGACGCCGCCCGGCCGTGGCCGCCGGCGCGAAGTCCGCCGACGGGAGGCCCGGCGGCTACCTCACGGTGCTGCGGGACCGGCCGTTCCGCCGCCTGGTCGTCTTCGGCCTGGTGCTCACCACCTGCGGGTACGCGCAGATCGAGGTGGGCTTCGCGGCGTACTCGGTGCGGGTGGTCGAGGTGACGCCCCGGGTGGTGGCGTGGGCGCTGGCCGCGAACACCGTGATGATCGTGCTCTCGCAGTTGCTGGTGATCCGGCGGCTGGAGGGGCGCAGCCGTACCCGTGCACTCGCCACCGTCGGTGCGGTCTTCGCCGGCGCGTGGCTGGTGCTCGGCGCGGCGGGCGTGGTGGGCAGCGGCAACGCGGTGCTCGCGGCGCTCGGCGTGGTGGCCTGCTCGGCCATCTTCGGGTTCGGCGAGACGATGCTGTCGCCGGTCATGCCCGCGCTCACCAACGCGCTGGCCACCGACGAGCTGCGCGGCCGGTACAACGCGATGAGCTCGATGATCTTCGGGATCAGCGGCGTGGTCGGCCCGGTCACCGCCGGCCCGCTGATCGGCGCGGCGAACGGCCGGGTCTGGGTGGCGGTGGTGGTGGGCGGCTGCCTGGCCGCCTCGGTGCTCGCGCTGTCGCTGCGTCCGCTGCTCACCGCCGCACAGGACGGCCGCGTGACGGCCGCCGCGACGCCGGAGCCCGCGCGGGCGACGGCCTGACGTCGAAGCCGGCGGCCTGGGACGAGGCGGGCAGCCCGACACGAACGGGCCCCGAAGCGAACGCTTCGGGGCCCGTCGGCGGTGCGGTCGGCGGTCAGCCGGCCGCGACCTCGGTGGTCGTGCGGATCCGGTCCAGCGCCGGCGGGGAGACCGGCGACTTCTCGGTCAGGTACGCGGTGAAGGCGTCCAGGTCGATCTGGCCGGTCACCGCGTTGGTGCCGCCGGTCAGGACGCTGAAGCCGTCGCCGCCACCGGCGAGGAAGTTGTTCACGGTGACCCGGTAGGTGGCGGTGTCGGTCACCGGGGTGCCGTTGATGGTGAGGCTGCCCCGGACCACGCGGGTGCCGGCGCACGGCGTGCCGGCCGGCGCGGTGGTGCCGTTGACGTCCACGACGTAGTTGACGGTCGAGGACGCGTAGAGCACACGCGCGACTGTGAACTGCTGCTCCAGCATGCAGTAGAGCTGCGCGCCGGTCAGGTCCAGCGTCACCAGGTTGTTGGCGAACGGCTGCACGGTGAACGCCTCGGCGTAGGTGACCGGGCCGGCGTCGAGGTCGGCGCGGACGCCACCGGGGTTCATGAACGCGGCGACCGCGTTCTGCTCGGTGTCGGTGGCGGCGAGCTGCGCGTCGGCGATCACGTTGCCGAGCGGCGACTCACCGGTCTGGTACGTCGGCTTGCCGTTGACGTCGACCCCGGTCTGGTACAGGTTCTCCTGGGTCTTGGTGATCGCGGCGGTGGTCTCGCCGACCACCCGGTCGGCCACCGGGCCGAGCGCGGTCTTGTACCGGTTGATCAGCTCGGTCGAGGCCGGGTCCTTCTCGACGTCCCGGGTGACCACCACGTTGTTCGCGGACGCGGTGACCACGTCGCGGGTACGCGGGTCGATCTTCAGGTCGATCTGGGTGACCAGGCGGCCGAACGAGCTGGCGCTGGTGACCAGCTTGCCGTTGATGTTGCAGTTGTACGCGGCGTGGGTGTGCCCGCTGACGATCACGTCGATGGACGGGTCCATCCGGTTGGCGATGTCGACGATCGGGCCGCTGAAGCCGGTGCAGTCGTTGATGCCGCCGCCGTTCTGCACGCCGCCCTCGTGCAGCAGCACGACGATGCTCTTGACCCCGAGCAGGCGCAGGATCTTGGCGTACTTGTTGGCGGTGTCGGCCTCGTCGGTGAACCGCAGGCCGGCGACGCCCTGCTGGCTGACGATATTCGGGGTGCCCTCCAGGGTCATCCCGATGAAACCGATCGGGACACCCTTGACGATCTTGATGCCGAACGGCTGCATCAGCGGCAGGCCGGTGGAGGTCTTGAAGGCGTTCGCCGAGAGGTACGAGAACTTGGCGCCACCGAACGGGGTGCCGTCGGCGCAGCCGTCCACCGGGTGGCAGCCGCCGCGCTGCATGCGCAGCAGCTCGGCCGCGCCCTCGTCGAACTCGTGGTTGCCGACGCTCGCGAACTCCAGCCCGGCGAGGTTCATCTCCTCGATGGTGGGCTCGTCGTGGAACGCGGCGGACAGCAGCGGCGAGGCGCCGATCAGGTCACCGGCGGCGACGGTGACGGTGCCCTTGCCCTGCGCCTTGGCCTCGGCGCGCATCGACTTCAGGTGGCTGGCCAGGTATTCCGCGCCACCGGCCGGCTGGCCGTCGATGCTGCCGCTGGAACCGGTCGGCGGCTCCAGATTGCCGTGGAAGTCGTTGATCGCGAGCAACTGGACGTCGACCGGCTTCGGGCGGGCCTCGGCCTGGTCGGGGGTGACGGCGACAGCGGTGAACGCGGTCGCGGCGAGTGCGGCCAGGCCGACGGCGGCCCGGCGTCGCATCCCGGTGACGGACATGGAACTCCTCGTGAGATGCCGGTATGTGGCGTCCGGGCGATGGTGCGCCCGGCGACCCTGGTCCGTGCCGTGACAGGTGTCGATCGCGGAGGGCGGTACTCGGGGGAACGCCGCCCCGCCGGGGTAGCTTCTCATCCACCGGCCGCCAGGTCGAACGGGGTGGCATCAGGAATCGTCGCTGTCTCGGGCGGCCCGTACCGGTCTGCCGGACGAGTCGGACATGACGGTCAGGTGAAATTCCGCGCGGCGCACGCGTCGATGCCCGCCGCCGTCGAAGGCGCCGGCTCCCAGGGACAGGGAGCCGGCGCCGACGCTCATGTCACGCGGAATTCGTTGCGCTGGCAACCGTCCTTGCCGGAATCACCTCCTGCCGGTCACCCATCGCGGACCGAACGGTCGTTCATGTACGACGGCTCGGCATATCGAGCGAACTGTCCGAACTCGACTCACTGCCGGGCGTGCCGGTCACCGGCACTGCCAGACGACCGGCCACTGCCGCCCGTTCTCGTCGACCGCCCCGCCGTAGATGCGTCCCGCGTCGTCGAAGAGGATTCCCCTCGTCAGGCCCTCGCCCGTCAGGCTTCTCGGTATCCGCCGCGCCGTCCCGTCCGGTTCGACCAGGAACCAGTCCTGCCGCGGCATCCAGACGAGCAGGCGCCCGTTCCGGTCGGTGGAGACGTTGTCGAGCCGGTGGGTGTCCAGACCGGCGAACACCGTGAGCCGGCCCGTCCGGACGTTCCACTGCGCCGGTGACGACTTCTCGGTACCGACGCCCCTGACGGTTCCGGCCAGCCAGTCGCCCTGCAACGCAGCGTCCCGGCGGAGATGCCAGCCGGGCGCGGCGGGCTGCACCAGAGTGCCGCCGTCCGGCCGGGAGATCCGGACGGCCGCCGTCTCCCCGGCGGGAATCACGCTCTCGGCGACCGTGCCGTCGGGCGCCCAGCCGAGGAAGGCACCGAAGGGGTCCGTGACGACCCGGGGAGGAGTCTGCGCCGCGGCGTCCCACCGGACCAGTACCGCCTTCTCGCCGTTGCCGCCGGCGACTCCCAGGATCTCCCCGGCGGCGTCGACCGAGACCGGACGGACGTCCCGGTAGCCCTCGGGCAGGGGAAGGTTGCGCACCTGCCCGTCCCGGTAGACCCAGGGCACGTCGGGCCGGCTCACGCCGTCCCACCGGTTGCCGACTGCCACACCCGCGGAGTTGACCGCGGCAACGGTCGCCTGGAACGCACGTGACAACTCCACGAGACTCGCCTTCCCCCGGTCCCAGATCACCAGGTAGGTGCGGAAACCCGTCTTCCGCCAGTCCTCCGCCGAAGAGGTCCCCGCGAGGAACCGGCCGCTCGGGTCCACCGCGCCCAGGCTCGGGAAGTACGCTTCGTCCGGCGTGTCGTACTGCTCGGAGGTGCACTCGGCCGGACTCGCGCTCATCCGTACCCGCACCTGGTCCACGGTGGGCACGGCGCGGGTCTCGGTCGGGCCCGGGGACGGCCGGCCGACGATGTCGTCCATGCCCCGGTCGCGGCCGTCGCCGCCCAGCGCCACCGCGGACCCGAGCCCGATCGCGAGCACCGTGGCCGCCGCGAGGCCGACGGTGAGCCGGCGACGCCGCCGCTCGGCCCGGCGTACGGCGATCAGCACCGCACCCGGGTCGATCCGGCTCGGCGGAACCTCGACCCGGGTCAACTCCCGGCGGACGATCGCACCCGCCCGGTCCTCGTCCCAGGTCATGTCATCCTCCCGCTCGGTTGTCGGTGCAGGTCTCCAGGTCGAGCCGGCGGCGCAGCTTCGCGAGGCCGCGAGAGGTGTGGCTCTTGACGTTGCCGGTCGAGCAGTTGAGCAGGCTCGCCACCTCCGCGACGGGAAGGTCGCAGAGAAAACGGAGGGTCAGCACGGCCCGCTGGGCCGGTGGCAGGCCGGCCAGCAGATCCTGGACGCCGTCGCGTTCCTCGACGTCCGGCGGCGCGGCGGCCGGTCGTTCCGGCGCCTGCGGCAGCAGCCGGATCCGGAACCACCCGCGCCGGCGTTCGTCCAGATAGGTGTGGATGAGGATCCGCCTGACGTACGCGTCGGTGTCGTCCGCCGCGGCCGCCCGCCGCCAGTACCGGTAGAGCTTGGTCAGCGTCGTCTGCACGATGTCGTCCGCCAGGTGCGCGTCACCGCAGATCAGGTACGCGGTGCGGTGCAGCGCGGGAAGCCGTGCCCGCACGTACGCCACGTACTCGGTCTCGTCCTCGGCCCGCATGCCGCTCCTTCCCGGGACCCTACGGCTGATGGACGCGAGGGACGCCGAGGGCGGTTGCATCAGGACAAATCGCCACGGCCTTCAGTCGGCGGCGACCAGCCTGCGTAACGCCGGCCGGGTCCACCGCCCGGCGACCCCCGGCCGGCCCGCCAGGTAGCCGACGGTCTGCACGGCGTCCCAGCCGTGCGCCTCGCGCAGCCCGCGCGCCAGCATCCCGAGGTAGACCGGGGCGGGCCGGGTCCACCGCACCTCCACCGCCCGGTGCGGCGCGGTGAACGTGAGCATCGGCAGGCCCTCGTGGACGCCGACGCGCAGCAGCGTCTCGTAGCGGCCCGGCCCGAGCGTCGCCCGCCCGGTCTCGACCGCCACGCGGATCCCGGCCAGGTCGGCGCCGGGCGGCCGGTACATCTCCTGCGCGGCGATGTCCGCGAACTGCTCGACGGTCACCAGGTAGCCGCGCGCCGCCGCCCGGCCGGGCAGCAGCGGATCGTAGAACGCCATGCCGCCGGTCCAGGCCCGCGACTCACCGGCGAAGTAGACGCCGCCGGGGATCAGCACCGGAACCGTCCGGCGCGGTGGCCGGCGGTCCCGGCAGCCGGGGTACGTGCGCAGCCCGCCCGGTGGGCACCCGCCATGCAGATACCAGTCGAGCCGCGCGGCGTGCAGGTTCGAGCCGTACGCGACGTACCAGAGCATCGGCGGCGCGGCTCAGAACCAGCAGGTGCGCCCGGCGGCGTGGCTGACCTGGACGGTGTGCGTCACGCAGCCGCCGTCGGCGATCAGGTGCAGCAGGAAGGCGGTCGGCTCGGCGACGAACCCCGGCTCCTCCTCCTCGGTCATGCTCAGGCTCACCTGGATCCAGGTGCTCGGCGCGGTGGTCAGCACCGTACCGGCGAACGCGCTCGTCACCTGACGGTGCAGGTGACCCGCGGCGACGCGTACGACATGGGGGTGACGGCCGACCACGGCGGCGAGCGCGTCGGCGTCGGCGAGGCCCATCGCGTCCATGCCCGGCACGCCCACAGTGACCGGCGGATGGTGCAGGCACACGACGGCGGGCGCGTCGGTACGCCCGGCGAGCACCCCGTCCAGCCAGGCGAGCTGCTCGTCGCCGAGCCGCCCGCCGGGGCTGCCCGGGGTGAGCGAGTCGAGCACCACGAGCGTCGCGTCCGGCAGGTCGACGTGGTAGTGCGCCGAGAAGCCACCGGCCAGGTAGGGGGTGCCGCCGAACGTGTCGAGCAGCGACTCGCGGTCGTCGTGGTTGCCGGTCACCAGGTGCACAGGCAGCGGGAACGCGCCGACGATCTCGCGCAGGGCGAGGTATTCGTCCGGCCGGCCGTTGGCGGTGAGGTCACCGGTGATCACCACGCAGTCGGGCCGGGGCCGCAGCGCGAGCACCGTGCCGAGCGCCCGGTGCAGCCCGGACGCCGGGTCGGCCGCGAGCGGGCCGGTGGTCACGTGCGGGTCGCTGAGCTGGGCGATGAGCATCGGCCGCCTCCTCGGGTGCCCGGGCCCTCACGCTATCGCCGCACACCCTCCCCGCGCAGGCCCGCTTCTGCCCACAGGCTGCGTCCACAGCCTGTGGATAGCACATGTGTACGAAGGTCGGCGGCGGTTGCGCTGAGTACCCTTGATCGCGACCCGACCCCCTCCGAGCAGGAACGACGTGGACCACGAGCGAGTCCTCCGCGACGTCACGGTGCGCCTCCCCACGGCGTCGACCGTCCCGGAGGCGTGCCAGTGGACCGTCGCCGCGCTCGCCCGGCACACCCCAGCGACCGCCACCGTCCTGCTGCGCGTCCACGACCGTCTGCGCTGCGTCGCCGCGACCGGCGCCTGGCAGGTCTTCTCGCACGTGCCGGCCACCGCCGACGGCACTCCGCCGGGCCGCCACCGGCCCGAACCCTCGGTGGTACGGCGGGTCTACGCCTCCGGGATCACCGCCGCCGTGCCCGACGTCGGCGCCGACCCCGACTACCTCGAGGTCCGCCCGGACGTCACCGCCGAACTCTGCGTGCCGGTACGCGACCCGGACGGCCGCCCGATCGGCGTGCTCGACCTCCAGTGGAGCGAGCCGGTCGTGCTCGCCGCATGGCGGGAGACAGCAGAGCTGGTGGCCGACCGCCTCGGCGGGCGGATCGCCGCGCTCGGCGGGCCGCCGGCCGAGAGCCGCAGCGAGAAGCTGTTGCGGCACGCCGCCGCGTTCACCGCCGCGCCGACGGACTGGGACCTGATGACCGCCGCGCTCGCCGCGGCCCGGGACGTGTCAGCGCTCTCCGCCGCCGTACTGGTGCTCACCGGCCGACGCGGCCCGCGCCTCGGCGCGCCCACCGGCACCCCGGGGGCGCTGGAGGCGCGCATCCGAGCCGAGCTGGACGAGGCCGGACCGGTAGCGCTGGACCGCATGATCGACCGGGCCCACCGGTACGGCTCGGCGTACACGCTGGGCGAGGCGGGCCACCCGCCCACCGAGGAGTACCTGCCGCTGACCCGGGCCGGCGCGCGCACGCTGGTGGCGGTGCCGGTCGGCACACCCGCCTCCGGTGGCGTGCTGCTCGTGGCCGACGAACAGCGCCTGCGCCCCGACCCGACCACCGTCAACCTGATCGAGCTGCTCGCCGGGCAGGCGTGGACCTGCCTGGACCGGCTGCGTACGCTCGCCCGGCTGCGCGAGCAGGCCAGCTCGGACCCGCTCACCGGGCTGCGTCACACCGGCCCGTTCGGGCAGCGGATCGCCACCGCCACGCCGGGGCGTACCGCGCTGCTGGCGATCGACGTGGACGGGTTCAAGGACGTCAACGACACGTACGGCCACCAGGCCGGCGACCGGCTGCTGGTGGGTCTGGCACGGGCCCTCGAAGGCGCGTTGCGCCAGGGCGACGAGCTGTACCGGACCGGCGGCGACGAGTTCGTGGCGGTGATCGAGGTGAGCCGCCCGGAGGAGGCGGTCCGGATCGCCGAACGGCTCACCGAGGCGGCCCGCCGTACCGGCCGGACGATCAGCGTCGGCGTCGCCCTGCCGAGGCCCGGTGAGTCCCCCGAGCGCACCCTGCACCGTGCCGACCAGGCCCTCTACGCGGTGAAGCGCCACGGCCGGGACGGCGTACACCTCTCCGCCGCCTGACAAACATAGACACATGTAAATTATTCAGATATCGTCCGTCGGACACGCGTCAGCCTCTCGACACCCCCCTGGGAGAGGACATGATCAAAACGCGACGCCGGCTCGGCACCGCCACCGCGATCCTGCTCGTCGCCGCAGTGATCGGCACCGTGCCGAACAGCGCCCAGGCCGCACCGGCCGACGACGTCACCACCGCCGTACGGCACAAACTTCTCGAAGAAGCCGCGGTCGCGACGGACCAGGAGATCCGCGCCGCCGGCGTGGAGGACACCCGGGTGACAGTCACCCGCCGCGACGGCCGGGCCTGGGCCTTCGGCACCGCCGTGCTCGTCGCCCCGCGGAAGGAAGGGCTGTACCCGTCCGGCTGGATCTTCATCGCCCGCCAGCAGCGCGGCGACTGGCAGGTCGCCCTGGAGGGCGAGGCCACCTTCGCCGACCTGGCCGCTGCGGCGCCCGCGTCCGTCCTCGCCCGCGGCGAGCGGGACGCCTTCACCACCCTCGGCACGTTGTCCGCCAACGGGGACTACCGCACCGGTATGCGCCTGCCGTTCGCCCTCGGCCAGTCGTGGACCCTCAGGGGTGGCCCGCACGGCTGGTCCGGCTCCCCGCGACCGTTCAGCTCGATCGACCTGTTCGGCGGTGACCAGCGGGTGCTGGCCGTGCGGGCCGGCACCGCGTACACGATGTGCAAGGGCTGGGTCCGGGTGGTCCACGACCGGGGCTACACCACCGACTACTACCACCTCTGGAACAACATCGACGTCGACGGGGCGTCGGTCAGCGCGGGCACCTACCTCGGCGACACCGGCACCGACATCACCTGCGGCGGCTCCGCCAGCAGCCGGCACGTGCACCTGGGATTCCGGCAGAACGGCGCGTACGTGGCGATCGCCACCCACAACCTGGGCAAGTGGGTGCCGAGAGAGGGCAGCACTGCCTACGAGGGCTACGCGCTGCACGGCTCGAAGCGCGTCAACGTCGGCGGATCGCTGTACAACTACGGGGCGCTCGGCTTCACCGAGGGCATCGTCGACAGCTACGGCGGCACGTCGGTCAGCCGGCGGTCCGGGCCGGGCACCGGGTACGGGGTGGTCGGCTCGATCGCGGACGGCGCCACGGCGGCCGTCGCCTGCTCGTCGAGCGGCACCTCAGTGACCGGCCGCTGGGGCACCAGCACGCTGTGGAACAAGCTGACCGACGGCACCTGGATCCCGGACTCGTACCTGTACACCGGATCGGCCAACCCGGTGAACGGTTCGTGCTGACGCACCGCCCCGGTCGCCGCGAGCGGACACCGCTCAGCTGCGGGTCAGTTCCTTGGCCAGGAGTTCGGCGATCTGGGCGGTGTTGAGGGCGGCGCCCTTGCGGAGGTTGTCGCCGGTCACGAAGAGGTCCAGGGCGCGGGGGTCGTCGACCGCTCGTCGGATGCGGCCCACCCACGAGGGGTCGGTGCCGACCGCGTCGATCGGCATCGGGAACTCCCCGGCCGCCGGGTCGTCGACCAGGATCACGCCCGGCGCGTTGCGCAGCACCTCGCGGGCGCCCTCGGCGTCCACCTCGGTGGCGAAGACCGCGTGCACGGCGACCGAATGACCGGTCACCACCGGCACCCGTACGCAGGTGGCGGACACCTTGAGGTCGGGCAGCCCGAGGATCTTGCGCGACTCGTTGCGCAGCTTCATCTCCTCGGAGGACCAGCCGCCGTCTGCCAGCGAGCCCGCCCACGGGACGACGTTGAGCGCAAGCGGCGCCGGGAACGGACCCAGCTCGTCGCCGACCGCCTGTCGCACGTCACCGGCCCGGGAACCGAGCACCCGATCGCCGGCGATCTTGCCGAGCTGGAGGTGCAGCGCGTCCACACCGGCCTGCCCCGCCCCGGACACCGCCTGGTACGACGCGAGCACCAGCTCGCGCAGGCCGTACTCGCGGTGCAGCGGCGCGACCGCCACGATCATCGCCATCGTGGTGCAGTTGGCGTTGGCGATGATCCCCTTGGGCCGGTTGCGTACCTGCTCGGGGTTGATCTCGGTGACCACGAGCGGGACGTCGCGGTCCATCCGGAACGCGCCGGAGTTGTCCACCACCACCGCGCCGCGTGCGACGGCGACCGGGGCCCACTGCGCGGAGACATCGTCCGGCACGTCGAACATCGCCACGTCGACGCCGTCGAGCGCGTCGGCGGTGAGCGCCTGGACGGTCAGTTCCTCGCCCCGGCACTGCATGCGCCGGCCGGCCGACCGCTCGGAGGCGAGCAACCGGATCTCGCCCCACACGTTGCGCCGGGACGAGAGGATCTGGCACATCACCGTACCGACGGCACCTGTCGCCCCGACCACGGCGAGGGTGGGCAGCGACGCCACGGCGCGTTACCGCCCGGTGCCGGCGTAGACGACGGCTTCGGTGTCACCACCCAGCTCGAAGGCGTCGTGGATGGCGCGGACCGCCTTGTCCAGGTCGGTGTCGCGGCAGACCACGGAGACCCGGATCTCCGAGGTGGAGATCATCTCGATGTTGACGCCGGCCGCGCCGAGGGCGGCGAAGAAGCCGGCGGCCACGCCCGGGTGCGAGCGCATGCCGGCACCGATCAGGGACACCTTGCCGACGTGGTCGTCGTACAGCAGGCCCTTGAACTTGACCGACTCCTGGATCTTGCTGAGCGCGGTCATCGCGGTCGGGCCGTCGGCCTTGGGCAGCGTGAACGAGATGTCCGTGCGGCCGGTGCCCTCGGTGGACACGTTCTGCACGATCATGTCGATGTTGATCTCCGCGCCGGCCACGGTGTCGAAGATCGACGCGGCGGCGCCCGGCTCGTCGGGCACGCCGACGATCGTGATCTTCGCTTCGCTGCGGTCGTGGGCGACCCCGGTGATCAGTGCCTGTTCCACAGGAAGGTCCTCCATCGATCCGGTGACCATCGTGCCGGTGTTGGTCGAGTATGACGAACGGACGTGGATCGGCAAGCCCGCGCGCCGCGCGTACTCGACGCTGCGCAGGTGCAGCACCTTCGCGCCGCAGGCGGCCAGCTCCAGCATCTCCTCGTAGGTGATCTGCTTGATGTGCCGGGCGTTCGGCACGATGCGCGGGTCGGCGCTGAAGATGCCGTCCACGTCGGTGTAGATCTCGCAGACGTCCGCCTCCAGCGCGGCGGCGAGCGCCACGGCGGTGGTGTCCGAGCCGCCCCGCCCGAGCGTGGTCACGTCCTTGGTGTCCTGCGAGACACCCTGGAAACCGGCGACGATGACCACCGCGCCCTCGTCCAGCGCGCCCTTGAGCCGCCCCGGGGTGACGTCGATGATCCGGGCCCGGCCGTGCACCGAGGTGGTGATCACGCCGGCCTGGGAACCGGTGAACGAGCGGGCTTCGTACCCCAGGTTGTGGATGGCCATGGCGAGCAGCGCCATGGAGATCCGCTCCCCGGCGGTGAGCAGCATGTCCAGCTCGCGGCCCGGCGGCAGCGGGCTGACCTGGTTGGCCAGGTCGAGCAGCTCGTCGGTGGTGTCGCCCATGGCGGACACCACGACTACCACGTCGTCGCCGGCCTTGCGGGCGGCCACGATGCGCTCGGCCACCCGCTTGATCCGCTCGGCGTTGGCGACGGAGGACCCGCCGTACTTCTGCACCACGAGTGCCACGACGGTGCACTCCCTCCCAGCGACGACCCTGAGCGTGCCGACGCCGCCGGTGCTCTCGGTCCGGCGGCGCGTGTCAGACCGCCTCAGCCTATCGGGCGGCCCGTGACGCCGGGTCGGGTGATCCCACCATCCGGCCCCGGCGTGGGGCGGCTCACCAGCCCCGAAGGACGCGACACGCCAAGCGGTACAGCCGTACGGTGGGCTGACCTGGACCCTCCCCACGACGCAGAATGAGCCGGTGCACGCTCATCGACGTGCGGCCCGCCTGACCGGCGTGCTCGCGCTCACCCTGCCGGTACTGCTGGCCGCCTGCGACGGCGGCAACCCCGAGGCGGCGCCCACCGGCACCGCCGACCCGGTCCCGGTGCAGGTCGACGCCGCCCGCGAGGAACTGGCCGGGCTGGCCGCCGCGGCGCAGGACCGCCACCTCACCGCCACGTACGCGTTCGCGCCCGCCGAGGGCACGCCCCGCACGGTGGCCTTCACCAGCGCCAACGACGGCAGCTGGCGGGTCGACGTGCCCGGCTGGGGGCACGCCGGGACGGTGGACGTCTCGCTCGCCGGCACCTCCGACGGGCTGTTCCAGTGCGCGCTCCCCTCGGCCGGCTGGCCGCAGGCGGCGACCTGCGTCCGCCTCGGCGACGCCGACGACGCGGTGCCGCGCCGGCTCGACCCCCGCGTGCAGCACCCGTTCACCGACTGGCTGGAGGTGCTGACCGACAGGCGTGCGCCGCTCGCCGTCTCCCCGGCCGATCCGCTGCCGGGAGCCGACGGCCCCTGCTACACGGTCGACAGCACCTCGGCGTCGCTGAACGCGCCGCTCGACGTGGGCATCTACTGCTTCCGGGAGGACGGCACACCGGCGGCGGTACGGGCCGGGTTCGGCACGCTGACGCTGACCGGCGAGCCCGGCGCCGCGCCGGGCACCGTCGAACTGGCCGGCGCGGTGACCGACGGCGAGCCGGTCAGCCGGGACGCCCCGAGCCCCGGCACGCCCTGACGCGTCCCGCTCAGCCGCCCCGCGCCGCGCGGAGCAACGCGGCACCCACCTCGCTGTTGCGGTAGAGCACGTGCCGCCCGGCCCGGGACCGGGTGACCAGACCGGCGGCGTGCAGCGCGGAGAGGTGCTGGGACACGTTCCCGGCGGACAGCCCGGTGAGCCGGGCGAGGTCCGTGGTGGTCGTCGCCGCGTCGAGCAGGTTCAGCAGGGCGGCCCGGCCGCCGCCGACCACCCGGGCGAGCGCGTCGCCGGCCGGTTCAGGTCCGCGTTCCCACAGCGTCCCGACCGCCCGCACCGGGTACGCCGCGGCGGGCAACGAGTCCTCCAGCAGGTTCCACAGCACCCGCTGGCGGCTGAACACGCTCGGGTTCAACGCCAGCCCTCGCCCCCGCAGGTCGAAGTCCCGCTCGAACGGGTCGTCGCTGACCACCCGGTCGCCGAGCCACCGCAGGTCGGGGTGGAGCCGCTCGAACAGCTTCCCCGTCCCGCCCTCGGCGAGCTGGGCCGCCCGGTACGCGACGTCGGCGTCGAGCACCGCCCGCATCCGCGGCCAGTCCGGGGCGATCGCCTCGTCGTACCAGACCCGCATCGCCTCGACGAGCCGCGGCAACAGCTCGGTCGGGTCGGCGAGCAACGCCCGCCCGAACTGGCGCAGCGGCCCGCTCGGCGTGGTCGCCAGCAGGTCCCGGACCACCACGTCGGGCGGCGTCGCGGCGATCTGGTCGAGCTGGCCGTTCATCTCCACCCCCGGGCGGGCCGCCGGGGTGAGGAAGTCGGGCAGCCAGCGGCGCGGCAGGGTGAGATGCACCAGCGGAGCGACGCGCTCGGCCACCTCCGGGCGGCGCAGCGTCGCCCGGGCCCGGTCGATCCACGGCAGGTGCACCGGATAGCGGGCCGGAGCGGCAAGCGCCCACATGCTCATGACCGTCTCGTTGGCCGGCGACACACCGAACCGGACGCCCGCGACGTCGGCCAGCGTGAACCGCAACTCGGACATGCGCACCCCCCGATTCGGCTCAGCCTAAAAGGCTCGCCCCTCGCGTGGGGGGCACGATCTGCTCACCGGTCATGGGGGCCAGAGAGAGCATCCGCACCGCCGTCCGCGATGTCGTACCACCGGCCGGGCTGACCCGCGCCCTGGCCGTGCAGGCGATGGTCTACGCCGTCGGCACCGGGCTGTTCCAGGCGGGCAGCGCCGTCTTCTTCACCCGGGCGCTGGGTCTCAGCCCGGCCCAGGTGGGGCTCGGCCTCTCGCTCGCCGCCGGGGCGTCCCTGCTCGGCACCGTGCCGCTGGGCGGGCTCACCGACCGGTACGGGCCGCAGCGGGTGTGGATCGTCTGCCTGCTGCTGGACGCGGCGCTGTTCGCCGCGTACCCGTTCGTCGGCGGCTTCGCCGGGTTCCTCGCGGTGGTGATCGCGCTGGCGGTGACGGGCGCGGCGACGGGGGTGGCCCGCCAGGTCTACTCGATAAACGTGCTGCGCCCGGAGGAACGGGTCACCGCGATGGCCTACCAGCGCTCCTCGCTGAACGTCGGCTTCGGGCTCGGCGCGCTGATCAGCGGCCTGGTGCTGGCCGTCGACACGATCTGGGCGTACCGCGGGATGGTCTGGTTCATCGCCGTGGTCTTCCTGGTGACCGCCGCCTTCGTGCGCCGGCTGCCCCGGCTGCCGGAGGTGACCCGCACGGCCGAACCGATGAGCCGGCTGGCGGTGCTGCGGGACCGGCCGTTCATGACAGTCGCGCTGCTGTCCGGGCTGCTCACCGCGCACCAGACGCTCTACCTGACGGTGATGCCGCTGTGGATCCTCACCCGTACCGACGCGCCGAAGACGATCATCGCCGCGCTGGTGCTGCTCAACACCGTGCTGATCGTGCTGTTCCAGGTGCGGGCCAGCCGGGGCGCGGACGACGCGCCGGGCGCGGCCCGGGCGTCCCGCCGGGGCGCGGTGCTGATCGCCGGGTTCTGCCTGGTCCTGCCGATCTCCGGCGCGACCCGGGGACCGCTCACCGTGGCGGTGCTGGTCGGCGCCGCGACGCTGCTCATCCTGGCCGAGCTGATCGAGTCGGCGGGCGCCTGGGGACTGACCGCCACGCTGCCGCCCGCCGCCCAGCGCGGCGCGTACGTCGGCGCGTTCGGGCTCGGCTCCCAGTTGCAGTTCCTGATCGCTCCGGCCGGGCTGACCGCGCTCGGCGTGAGCACCGGCGGCTGGGGCTGGTACCCGGCCGCGGCGCTGTTCGTCCTGGTCGGGCTGGCGATCGTGCCGGCGGTGGCCCGGGCGGAGCGGACGCCTCGGCTACCGGGCGTGTCCAGGTCCGCCGACTCGGTGACTCTGATCCCATAGTCCGGACCGGCCTTCCCACCGCCCGTCCCACCACGTAGGGTGACCTTGTCATGTGGCGCGCGTACCTTCTCCTTGGCTGCCGCGACGAGGCCTGACCGGCCGGCACCTCGTCGCGGAGTCGCTACGCGCCGTCCAGCACATCCGATCTTCTTCTCGGCACCGCCGCGCACCGTCGCCCGGCAGCCCGCCGACACCTTTCCGATCTGCTGACGCCACATGTTCCAGGGAGCACTCCGAGATGGCTCAACCTGTCACCGCCACCGATCCGTTCGCCAGCCAGCGCCCCAGCCGGATGCCGGTCCACCGCTACGTCCCGTACGACAGGGAGTTCGGCGTCGACCTGCCGGACCGCTCCTGGCCCACCCGCCGCGTCGAGGCCGCGCCCCGCTGGTGCGCAGTCGACCTCCGCGACGGCAACCAGGCCCTGATCGACCCGATGTCACCCGAGCGTAAGCGCCGGATGTTCCAGCTCCTGGTGCAGATGGGCTACAAGGAGATCGAGGTCGGCTTCCCGTCGGCGAGCCAGACCGACTACGACTTCGTACGGCAACTGATCGAGCAGGACCTGATCCCGGAGGACGTCACCATCCAGGTGCTGACCCAGTGCCGGGAGCACCTGATCGAGCGGACCTTCGAGTCGCTGCGCGGCGCCCACCGGGCCATCGTGCACTTCTACAACTCCACCTCGACGCTGCAGCGCCGGGTGGTCTTCGGCCTGGACCGCGACGGCATCACCGACATCGCCACCCAGGGCGCGCGGCTGTGCCAGAAGTACGCGGAGATCCACACCCCGGACACCGACATCCACTACGAGTACTCGCCGGAGTCGTACACGGGCACCGAGCTGGAGTACGCGCTGGAGGTCTGCTCGGCGGTCATCGACGTGATCGACCCGACGCCGGACCGGAAGCTGATCATCAACCTGCCGGCCACCGTCGAGATGGCGATGCCGAACGTCTACGCCGACTCGATCGAGTGGATGCACCGGCGCCTGCCCCGGCGGGACAGCCTGGTGCTGAGCCTGCACCCGCACAACGACCGGGGCACCGGCGTGGCCGCCGCCGAGCTGGGCCTGCTGGCCGGCGCCGACCGGATCGAGGGCTGCCTGTTCGGCAACGGTGAGCGCACCGGCAACGTCGACCTGGTGACGCTGGGCCTGAACATGTTCTCCCAGGGCATCGACCCGATGATCGACTTCTCGAACATCGACGAGATCAAGCGCGCCGTCGAGTACTGCAACCAGCTGCCGGTGCACGAGCGCCACCCGTACGCGGGCGACCTGGTCTACACCGCGTTCTCCGGCTCCCACCAGGACGCGATCAACAAGGGCTTCGCCGCGCTGCACGCCGACGCGACGGCGGCCGGGGTGCCGGTCGACGACTTCACCTGGGCCGTGCCCTACCTGCCGATCGACCCGAAGGACCTGGGCCGCACCTACGAGGCGGTCATCCGGGTCAACTCGCAGTCCGGCAAGGGCGGCGTCGCGTACATCATGAAGACCGAGCACCAGCTCGACCTGCCGCGCCGCCTCCAGATCGAGTTCTCCGGCGTGGTGCAGCAGGTCACCGACCACGACGGCGGCGAGGTCGAGCCGGGCGCGATGTGGGAGATCTTCGCCCGCAACTACCTGGTCGACCACCAGGTGGACCCGGCCGTCAAGCTGGCCGAGTACACCATCGGCACCGTCGACGGCAAGGTCGAGATCGACGCCCGCGCCGGCTTCGGCGGCGAGATCCGCGCGCTGACCGCCGTCGGCAACGGCCCGATCGACGCGTACGTCAACGCGTTGCAGTCCCTGGGCGTGGCGGTACGGGTGCTCGACTACCACGAGCACGCGCTGTCCTCCGGTGGGGACGCGCAGGCCGCCGCGTACGTCGAGTGCGAGGTGGACGGCCGTACGGTGTGGGGCGTCGGGGTGGACGCGAACATCGTGACCGCCTCGATCAAGGCGGTCACGAGCGCGGTGAACCGCACCCGCGCCTGATTCCGGCGACGGGGGGGGGGGGGGGGGGGGCGGGGGCCCCCCCCCCCCCCCCCCCGCCCGCGTGCCGTCCTGGCCGAGCGCGCCGATCCGGGTCAGGATGGGGAGTCACCCGGCCGCGCGGGCCGGGTGTGGCACACTCGCC
>NZ_JBXUOV010000057.1:0-31418 GCF_057196585.1 Micromonospora sp. ATLC20 | reverse complement strand
CGGCTGCACCGCGACGGCGTCGGCCCGCTGCGCGTCGGCGGCCGGAACCCCGACCGGGCCGCGGCGCTGGTCCGCGACCGGCTCGGCGGCGCCGGGGAGGCGGTCGCTGTCGACGTGTACGACAGGGACTCGCTGGCCCGCTTCTGCGCCGGCTGCCGGCTCGTCGTCTGCGCGGGCGGCGCGTCGCACCAGGTGCTCGACCGGGTGGCGGTGGCCGCTCTGGCCGCCGGCGCGGACTACGTGGACGCCGGCGGGGACGAGCCGTTGTACGACCGCCTCGCCGGGCGCGACCTCGCCGCGCAGGGCCGGATCGCGCTCGTCACCGCCGGGATGATGCCGGGACTCAGCGGGCTGCTGCCCCGCTGGCTGGCGGCGCGGGGCGTGACCCGGCCCCGGCGCCTGGTCGCCCACCTCGGCGTGATGGACAGGCTCACCCCGGCCGGCGCGGTCGACTACCTGCTCAGCCTGCACGACCGCGAGCGGGAGTCGCGCGCCGTGTGGATCGGCGGCCGGCCGGTCGCCCGCGCCGCCGAACCACAGGTGGACGCGCTGGTGCCGTTCTTTCCCAACCCGGTCGGCGTGCACCCGTACCTCGGCTACGAGGCGCGCCGGCTCGGCGCCGGACTCGGCCTGGACGAGGTCCGCTGGAACTCCGTCTTCGACGGCGGCGCCGCGATGATGGCCACGCTGGGCCGCCTCCAGGGGGCGATGGCCGGGCAGAGCGACCTGACCCGGGCCGCCGCCGAGCTGGCCCGCGCCGCCGACCTGGACATGTTCTCGCGCCGCCCGTACCAGCTGATGCTGCTGGAGCTGTCCGGCGCGGACGCCGCGGGCGATCCGGTCACCCGGACCGTGCTGGCCCGCTCGACCGACACGTCCGCCCTCACCGGCACGGTCCTGGCGCTGGCCGCGCGGCAGGTGCTGGACGGGCTGGTGAAGCCGGGGACGCACTTCGCGGCCGAGGGCCTGCACCCGGAGCGGCTGGTCGAGGCGCTGCTGCGCACCGGCGCGCTCACCGCGTTCGAGACGTTCGACGTACCAGCCGCCGAGGCGGCGTCGGCGGTCGAGGAGGGCGCGTTGTGACAGGGCCCCGGGTGGTCGTCGCCGGCACCGGGTTCGGCCGGGTCTACCTGGCCGGCGTCGCCGACCCGGCGTTCCCGTTCGAGCTGGCCGGCGTGCTCGCCCGTGGCAGCGAGCGGTCCCGGGCCTGCGCCGAACGCTACGGCGTGCCGCTGTGGACCCGGGTGGCGGACCTGCCCGGCGACGTGGACGCGGCCTGCGTGGTGGTGGGTTCCGCGCCCACCGGCGGGCCCGGCGCCCGGCTCGCGGTCGAGCTGATGCGCCGGGGCGTGCACGTGCTCCAGGAGCACCCGGTGCACCCGGGGGAGCTGGCGGAGTGCCTGCGCCAGGCCCGCGCCTCCGGGGTGCGGTACCGGCTCAACAGCCACCACGTCCACGTGGCCGCGGTACGCCGTTTCATCGCCGCGGTACGCGACCTCGCGGCCCGGCAGGAACTGCTGTTCGTCGACGCGGCCACCAGCGTGCAGGTGCTCTACACGCTGTTCGACGTGCTCGGCGAGGCGCTGCCCCGGCTGCGTCCGTGGACGTTCGCCCCGCCGGTCACGCCGCCCGGCGTACCGCCGGCCGAGGCGCCGTTCCACAGCCTCGCCGGTGTGCTCGGCGGCGTGCCGGTCACGCTGCGGGTGCAGCACCACCTCGACCCACGCGAGCCGGACAACCACGCCCACCTGTGGCACCGGATCACCGTCGGCACCGAGGGCGGCACGCTGACGCTGGTCAGCAGCAACGGGCCGGTGCTGTGGTGCCCCCGGCCGCACCTGCCGCCGACGGACGGGCTGGCCGGGTTCGACGAGCTGGCCGACGCGCACCTGAGCTACGGCGTCGCGGAGGCGGTCGGTCCGGCGACCGCGCCGACGTTCGCGGAGGTCTTCACACGACAGTGGCCGGCGGCGGTCCAGACCGCCCTGACGGGATTGTGGGACGCGGTGACCGACGGCGAGGATCCGATGACCAGAGGCCAGTACCATCTCACGCTCGGCCGGCTCACCCAGGACGTGCTCGATCTGCTCGGGCCGATGCACCTGGTCCGGCGGGACACCCCCACGGTGCTGTCCGCGCGGCACCTGTCCGCGGGACCGGAGGCGGCATGACCCCGCTGACCCGCTGCCTCCAGCGGTACGCCGCGCCCGCCGCGCCGGCCACGCGGCTCGTCTGCTTCCCGCACGCCGGGGGCGGGGCGAGCGGCTTCCGGCAGTGGGCCGGGCACCTGCCCGGCGGGGTGGAACTGCTGGCCGTGCAGTACCCGGGCCGGGAGGAGCGCATCGCCGAGCCGCCCGCCACCGACCTGTGCCGCCTCGCCGCCGAGGTGGCGCACGCGCTCGCCGGCCTCGACCCGGCGCCCACCGTCCTGTTCGGGCACAGCCTCGGCGCGGCTGTCGCGTTCGAGACCGCCCGCCGCCTGCCGTCGCCGGTGCTGCTCGTCGTGTCCGGCCGGCAGGCGCCGGTGGACCCGGGCCGCTCGGTGCACCTGATGAGCGGCGACGAGCTGTGGCAGGACGTGGCCCGCTCCGGCGGTACCCGGCAGGAGGTGCTCGACAGCGACGAGTTGCGGGCGCTGCTGCTGCCGGTGCTGCGGGCCGACTACCGGCTCAGCGAGACCTACCGGCCGGCGCCGCTGCCGCTGCTGACCTGCCCGGTGCTGGCCTGCTCCGGCGACCGCGACCCGGAGGTCGACCCGGCCGCCGTGGACGGCTGGCGGTCGGTGACCACCGGGGCGTTCACCGCCCGGCTGTTCCCCGGCGACCACTTCTACCTGGTGCCGCAGCGGGGCGCGCTGATCGCCGAGGTGCTGCGTACCGCGTGGTCACTGCCGGCCGCCGCGGCCTGGCCGTCGACGCCGTGACCAGCGAGGCGCTCACCGGCGCGCCGGACACCGGCACGACCGACCGGATCGCGGCGCTGTCCGCCGTCGCCGCCGCCGGGGGCGAGGGGTTCGCCCGGCTGGCCGCCGCCGATCCGGCGCTCGTGGCACTCGCCCACCGGCAGCGGGAGCGGCGGTGCCGGCAGCTCAACCTGGTCGCGGGGGCCAGCCCGACGCCGCCGGCCGTGCTGGCCGCCGGTGCGCTGGGCTTCGGCGCCGTCACCGCCGAGGGGTACCCGGGGCAGCGCTACCACTCCGGCGCCGAGACCGTCGACGCGGTGGAACGGCTCGCCCGGGCCCGCGCCGAGCTGCTGTTCGGTGCCGCGCACGCGAACGTGCAGCCGGCGTCCGGCTCGGCGGCGAACCTGGCCGTGCTCTACGGGCTGCTCGGGCCGGACGACACAGTGCTGTCGCTGGAGCTGAGCCACGGCGGGCACCTGTCGCACGTCTCCGGCGCGGCGAGCGTCTCCCGCCGGGTGCGGGCCCGGCACTACCGGGTCGGCCCGGACGGGCTGGTGGACACCGACGCGGTGGCCGCGCTGGTCCGCGAGGTCCGGCCCCGGCTGCTCATCTGCGGCGGCTCGGCCTGCCCCCGGGCGGTCGACTTCGCCGCGTTCCGCCGCGCCGCGGACGAGACCGGCGCGCTGCTGATGGCCGACGTCAGCCACGTCAGCGGCCTGGTCGCCACCGGGCTGCACCCGTCGCCGTTCGACCACTGCGACGTGGTGACCACGTCCACGTACAAGCAGTTGCGCGGCCCCCGGGGCGGGCTGGCCCTGCTCGGCGCCCGGTCCCGGGTCCGCGCCGCCGACCTGGACCGGGCGGTGTTCCCCGGCTTCCAGGGCACGCCCGACTTCGGTGCCATCGCCGGCAAGGCGGTCGCGCTGCGCCACGCGGCCCGGCCGGCGTTCGCCGCCGCGATGGGCCGGGTGGTGCGCTACGCCGGGCTGCTCGCCGACGCCCTCACCGGCCGGGGCGTACCGGTGCTGACCGGCGGCACCGACACCCACATGGTGCTCGTCGACCTGCGGCACGCCCCGGTGTCCGGCCGGTACGTCTGCGACGTGCTGGAGGCGCACGGTGTGCTCGCCAACCGCAATCCGGTGCCGGACGACCCGCGACCGGTCGGGCAGACAAGCGGGCTGCGGTTCGGCACCAACGACCTGGCGTTCCGGGACGTCGGCGACGACCTGGTGACCACTGTCGTGGCGGCCGTCGCCGGTGCCGTGGCGGAGCTGGCCGAGACCGGCGACCAGGCGCGCTGCCCGTCCCTGGCCGTACTGCCGGACCTGGTCGCCGAGGTCGCGTCGCGCGGCTACCGGGAGGAGTGAGGCGCCCGGTCGACGCGCAGCGGCAGCGCGGTCAGCGCCCGCAGGCTGAAGCTCGGCACCGCCCGGCGCGGCGCACCGGCGAGCGCCAGCCCGGGCCGGGCGCGCAGCAGCGCGGTGAGCGTCGCGGCCGTCTCCAGCCGCGCCAGGTAGCCGCCCACGCAGGCGTGCGCGCCCCGCCCGAAGCCGAGGTTGCGGTTCGCGCCGGGCCGGTCCACGTCGAGCCGGTCCGGGTCGGGGAAAGCCCGCTCGTCCCGGTTGGCGGAGCCGACGAGCAGCATCACCGGCTGCCCGGCCGGGATCGTGACGTCGCCGACCCGGTGCTCACCGGTGGTGACCCGGGTCGCGGTCTGCACCGGGCTGTCGTAGCGCAGCAGCTCGTCCACCGCGCCCGTCGTCAGCGCCGGGTCGACGCGGAGCCGGTCGAGCTGCTCCGGGTGCCGCAGCAGCGCCAGCATCCCGTTGCCGATCAGGCTCACCGTGTTGTGGTGCCCGACGATGAGCAGGAAGACGCCGTTCACCAGCAGCTCGGCGAGCGTCATCGTCCGCTCGGCGCGCTGCGCGGCCAGCCACCTGCTCATCAGGTCGCCGGTCGGCTCGCGCCGGCGGCGGGTCAGCAGCCGGCCGAAGTAGTCGCCCGCTTCCCGCGTCGCCTCGGCCGCCGCGTCCCGCTGCGCGTCGCTGAGCAGCGCGTCCGGGTCGGAGGCGGCGCCGAACGCGCGCGACCACCGCTCCAGCAGCGGCCAGTCCGCCCGGGGCAGCCCGAACAGGCGTCCGATCACCGCGATCGGCACCGGGTACGCGACGTCGGCGACGAGGTCGATCTCGCCCCGGTCCGGCAGCGCGCCCACCACCTCGGCGACGGCCGCGTCGATCGCCGGGCGCATGGCGTCCACCGCCTGCGGCACGAACTCGTGGCTCATCGCCGAGCGGATGCGCGGATGGTCCGGCGCGTCGAGCGCGTTGAGCGGCAGTGGGAACCGGGCGTCGATGCCCCGGGTACGGAAGTACTCGTCGTACGCGGTGAGCCGGCCCAGGTCGCAGCTCAGTCGCGGGTCGCGCAGCCCGGCGCGGACGTCGTCGTACCGGGACACCAGCCAGATGCCCGCGTTGGTGCGTACCGCCGGCGCCTCGTCGCGCAGCCGGCGCAGGAACGGGTACGGGTCGTCGGCGTACGCGGCGCCGGTGACGGTGGCGAGGAAGTCCGCCGCGATTCCGGGCGGGGAGGAGGTGGTCATCGGTGGCCTCCGTCGACTGTGGTGCCTGCGGATCGGCTGGGCGAGAATACCGGGGGCCAGGGCTCCGTCACCCATTATCCGGAGGTGGATGGCCCTCATGAAAGTCGTGGTGACCTGCCAGCCGGCGGTCGGGCACTTCCATGCGATCGCCCCGCTCGCGCTCGCCGCCCGGTCCGCCGGGCACGACGTCACGGTGGTCACCGGACGGGGTCTCGGCCCCTGGGTGACCCGGGCCGGGCTGGACGTGGTGGAGGTCGGCCCGGCGTGGCTGGCCGACGGGCCGAGGACGTCGGCGTTCGACGACGAGCGCCGGCGGCTGCGGCTGATGGCCATGGCCACCGCCGCGCTCATCCCGGGCATCGTCGAGGTGCTCCGGGACACCCGCGCCGACGTGCTGCTGCACGAGTCGCTGGAGTGGGCCGGGCCGCTCGCCGCCGACGCGGTGGGCGTGCCCTATGCGGCGCTCGGCCAGCTCCCGCGCCTGCCCCGGGCGGTCACGGCGCAGACGATGGGTGCGGGCTGGAGCCAGGCCCGCACCCGCCTCGGACTGCCCGCCGATCCGGGCATGGCGCGGCTCTACCCGTACCTCTACCTCGATGCGTACCTGCCGAGCATGCAGCCGCTGTCCGACGACCCGCTGCTCTGGTTCGGCGGACGGGCCGAGGACGAGGTGGTGCACCCGATCATGCCGCCGCTGTACCAGGTGGACGGCCCGGTGCCGGACTGGCTCACCGCGCCGGCCACACGGCCGCTGATCTACATGACCATGGGCACCGCGTTCAACCAGACGCCGCACCTGTTCCGCGCCGCCGCGCGGGGCCTGCGCGACGAGGACGTCGACGTGGTCATGACGCTCGGCTCCGGCGTCGACCTCGCCGCCACCGGCATCGACGCGCCGAACGTGCGGCTGGCCACGTACATCCCGCAGGACGAGGTGCTGCGCCGCACCGCCGTGGTGCTGCACCACGCCGGCTACCTGACCACAGTCGGCGCGCTGCGGCACGGCCTGCCGATGGTGGTCGTCCCGGTCGCCGTCGACCAGCCGTATCACGCCCACCGGCTCAGCGCGGCCGGGGTGGCGATCCGCATCGACGAGGCCGCGGCCACGCCGGAACGCATCCGCGACGCGGTGCGCGCCACCCTGGACGACGACCTCTACCGGCGCAACGCCGCCCGGCTCCAGGCGGAGATGGCCGGGATGCCCGGCGTGGAACGGGGCATCGAGCTGCTGGAGCGGCTGGCCGAGGAGCGCCGGCCGCTGCGCGCGGCCGCATAGGACGGATCCCGGCCGCGTACGCCCGCACCTGTTCGCGCGGCCACCTCGCAGAGAGGCGACAGCCATGCGCGTACCAGTGGAGACCGTCGACGCCGAGCCGGCGCCGCTCGGCCGGATCCTGCTCACCGGCGCGACCGGCCGGGTCGGTGCCCGGCTGCTGCCCCACCTCAAGCGGCTCGGCGGCGAGGCGCGCCTGCTGGTGTGGGGCCCCGGCCCGGGGCCGGGCGGCGGCCGGCTCGTCACCGGCGACCTGCGCGACCCGGCGGTGTGCCGCAGCGCGGTCGAGGGGGTCGACGCGGTGGTGCACATCGCGTCCGCGTTCGTCGGCCTGGACGGGCCGGGCGCCGAGGAGGTGAACCGGACCGCGACCGCGGCGCTGGCCCGCGCCGCGCTCGACGCCGGGGTGCGCCGGTTCGTGCAGATGAGCAGCTACCTGGTCTACGCGCCCGCCGGCGACCGGCCGGTACGCGAGGACGACCCGCTGCTGGAGTCGCCGGAGTCGTCGTTCCCGGCCGCGAAGCTCGGCGCGGAGGCGGCGCTGCGGCAGTTCACCGGTGGGGAGCTGGAGGTGTGCGTGCTGCGTGTCGCGTTCACCTACGGCGAGGGCGACCCGCATCTCGCCGACGCGCTGAGCTGGGCCGCGCACCGGCCGGACGACGAGCGGCTGCACCTGGTGCACCACGCCGACGTGCGGGCCGGCATCTTCGCCGCGCTGGGCAGCCCGGCCGCCGCCGGGCACACGTACAACCTGGCCGACGACGAGCCGGCCTCGGCGGCGTTGCTGCGCCCGCTGGCCGCGGAGTTCACCGCGCGCGGCGCCGGAGCCGGCGACGCGGAGGAGGGCGGCCCGCTGGGCTGCGTCGTGGACACCACCGCCGCCCGCCGGGACCTGGGCTTCCGGCCCGTCTACCCATCGATCGAGGACGCCCGCCGCGCGGGCCGCATGTGACGGAGGACGCCACCATGACCGCGACCGCTGAGCACGCCCCGGCGATGACGATCGGCGGCGTGGCCGAGGAGGCGGCCGCCGTCCTCCCGGTCGACAACCCGGCGACCGGCGCGCCGCTGGGCGCCGCCCCGGTCTGTTCCGGCCGGCAGCTCGACCGGGCGATGGACGCGGCGCTCGCCGCCGCCGGCGGCTGGGCCGCCGACGACGAGGCCCGGCGTGCCGCGCTGCTCGCCGCCGCGAAGGAGGTGTCGCGGGCCGCGTCCCGCCTCGGCGCCCTGGTCACCGCCGAGCAGGGCAAACCGGCGGCGATGGCGATCGCCGAGGCGTACGGCGCGGCCGGCGCGCTGCGCTACCACGCCGGACTCGACCTCGGCGCCGAGTTGCTGCGCGACGACCGGCGCGGGCACGTCGAGCTGGCCCGCCGCCCGCTGGGCGTGGTCGCCGCGATCACCCCGTGGAACTTCCCGGTCGCGATCGCCGCGGCCAAGCTGGCCCCGGCGCTGCGGGCCGGCAACACGGTCGTGCTCAAGCCCTCGCCGTACGCGCCGCTGGCCGTGCTGGAACTGGGGCGGCTGCTGGCGCCGCTGTTCCCGCCCGGCGTGGTGAACGTCGTGTCCGGCGGGGACGACCTCGGCGCGGCGATGGTCGCGCATCCGGTGCCGGCGCACGTGACGTTCACCGGGTCGGTGGCCGCCGGGCGCCGGGTCGCCGCCTCCGCCGGGGCCGGGCTCAAGCGGCTCACCCTCGAACTGGGCGGCAACGACCCGGCGATCCTGCTCGACGACGCCGACCCGGACGCGATCGCCGAGAAGCTGTTCTGGGAGGCGTTCGCCAACAGCGGGCAGGCGTGCATGCTGGTGAAACGGCTGTACGTGCCGGCGTCTCGGTACGGTCGCGTGGTCGACGCGCTGGCCGACCGGGCCCGGGCCACCCGGGTCGGCGACGGCGCGGTGAAGGGCACCGAGCTGGGGCCGCTCACCACCGGGGCGCAGTTGCGCCGGGTCACCGCGCTGGTCGAGGCGGCCACCGCCGGGGGAGCGCGGGTCGCGGCCGGTGGCGCGCCGCTGCCCGGCCCGGGACGGTTCTACGCTCCCACCGTTCTCGCCGGCGCCACCGACGACCTGGCGGTCGTGACGCAGGAGCAGTTCGGGCCGGTGCTGCCCGTGGTGCCGTACACCGATCTCGACGACGCGGTCCGGGCCGCGAACGCCGGCCCGTACGGGCTGGGCGCCTCGGTGTGGTCGGCGGACCCGCAGCGCGCCTGGGACGTCGCCGCGCGGCTGGACGCGGGCACGGTGTGGGTCAACTCGCACGCCGAACTGACCCCGGACCAGCCGTACGGCGGCCTGAAGTGCAGCGGGCTGGGCGTGGAGGGCGGTGTGGCCGGGCTGCACGGCTACACCGGCGCGCAGGTGCGTCACCGTCCCCGGTGAGCCGCCGTCCGGGCGCCCTCTCCGGGGCGCCCGGAGCGCGGGTCAGGTCAGGCCGCTGTAGAACAACGCGCCGATGACGGCCCGTTCCGCCTGCGGCAGGCGGGCGTGCGGCACCGCCCGGCCGGTCAGCGCCAGCCCTTCGCGCGGCTGGTAGATGAAGTCCAGCCCGCCGTCGGGGAAGTTGCCCGCCTCCCGCACCCACCGGTCCAGCCAGGCCGGGTCGTGGCCGGTCTCGTCGAGGTACGAGCGCATCGGCCCCGGGTCGCCGGCGATGGTGAACAGCAGCGACACCTCGCACGTCGGCTGGTCGGTGTGCACGCCCAGGTAGTCGCCCTTCTCGTAGCGCAGGTACGTGCACCGGGTCGGGTGCATGGGCCGGCCCATCCGGGCGCTGATCTCGGCGACCAGCGCCGGATCCTCGTGGATCTTGATGAGGGTCGGCCCGGCGCCCAGGTACGCGTTCATCGAACGGCTCACCAGCGCGTCGTGCTCGACGTCCCAGCCCGGCTGCGGCCCGCCCGCGAAGGACTCCCCGCGCGGGGCGGCCAGCAGCACCTCGACGTCCTTCATGCACTCCCGCGCGGTGGCCGCCGAGATCAGGTCCGGCATGTGCCAGTAGTAGCCGGACGGGTCCAGCATGGACAGGTAGTCGCTGCGCCGGCCGCTGGACTCGCGCAGCAGCGCCGCGTACTCCTCGTCCACCTCGTGGTCGGTGGGCCGCCGCACCACCCGCGACTTCACCGCCCTGATGATCAGCGGGCCCTGCGGGAACATCTGGTCGTACGTCGCGTCGACCAGCGGGCCACCGCCGGCCAGCGGTGACACGTCGGCCGGCGGCACCCCGGCCGACACGGCCAGGCGCTCGTACAGCCGGATCGAGGCCGGTGGCTCGTCGCGCAGTCCGAGGTGGTGACGCAGCCGCCAGCGCCGCCACTCCAGCTCCACCTCGTTGATCCGGTGCCGGGGCCACCGGTACGAGCCGCCGGGCGCGTACAGCGCATCCCGGATGTGCTGCACGTCGATCGCGCGGACCCGGTCCGCGGCGGTGCGGAACAGGGCCGACGCGTCGGCGCCGGACGCCCAGGTGGCAGTGGACATGGTGTCCCTCCGGTCAGGCCGGCGCCCGGCGGCGCCGGCTCACTCGTCAGGCCGGTCGGTGGTCCCGCCGCCCTGCGCCAGCGCGGCGGCGTCGCGGGCGCATCCCCACGAGAGCATGACGCCGTTCCCCGCGTGGCCGTAGTTGTGCACGACGAGCGCGTCCCCCCGGCGCTCGGCCTCCACCCGCGGGGCCGGGCGGCCGGGACGCAGCCCGACGGTGTGCGCGAGCACCTCGGCGCCGGCCAGGGCCGGCTCGATCGCGGCGCACCGCGCGACGATGTCCCGCTCCTCGGCCGGGTCGGGCGTGGTGTCGTCGCTGCGCCGCTGCGCGCCGCCGAGCACCACGTGGTCGCCGTGCGGGAAGATCGACGCCCAGGTGGGCGTCATCGGCGCCTCCAGGAAGAACCGCTCGATCCCCGGGTTGCGCACCACGATCTTCGGGCCGCGCACCGGGTACAGCTCGTCGTCGCCGGTCAGCGCCCGCGCGGCCAGCCCGGTGCAGTTGACCACCACCGGCGCCACCGCCGCCGCCTCGTCGAGCGAGGCCACCGGCTCGGTGCGCAGCTCGCCGCCGGCGTCCAGGAAACGCTGCTGGAGGTACGCGAGGTAGACGGGCATGTCGACAAGTGGCAGCCGGACGGTGAACGCGGTGCCGAAGCCCGCCGGGCGCTCGTGCTCGTCCAGCGGCCGGAACCCCGGGGTCTGCTCCACGAACGGCGGGGTGGCACCGGCGGGCCGGGCGGCGAGTACGCCCTCGCACAGCGTCACGCCCGGCATCGGCTCGTCGCGCAGCACCCGCAGTGTCTCGTCGGTCCAGGCGCGCTGCGGGTCGTCCGGCGGTGACAGGTTCGGGCCGACCAGCGCCGAGGCCTGCATCGAGGTCGTCCGCGCGGGCGGTTCCGCGGTACGGATCAGCACCCGCGCGCCTCCCTCGGCCAGCCGGATGCCGGTGCTGAGACCGGTGACACCGGAACCGAGGACGACGACGTCCGGACGTGCGGTCATGAAGGATCCTCCGAGTGTGCGGCGGCTGTGGTCAGCTGTCCTGTCAGGAAGATTCTCCACAGCTCACGCCGCTTCGGCTTGCCACTCGTGGTTCGCGGGATGGTGCCGACGCCGGTCCGGACGAACACCAGGTCGGCACCCTCGGTCACCCGGCCGACGAGCCCCTGCGCCGCCTCCAGCCGCAGCGGGTCGGCCTGCTCGACCACCACCACCGCGGTCGGCCGGTCCCCGCGCATGCCCAGCAGGACGGTCTGCCGGTGGCGCGGCAGCCCGGCCGACTCCAGCGCCGCCTCCACGTCCTCGGCCAGCAGCGTACGGCCGCGCACCTTCACGCTGTCGCCGATGCGGCCCAGCACGAACAGCTGGCCGTCGTGCAGGAACCCGGCGTCGCCGGTGACCAGCGGACCGTCCCGGCGGCCGGTGTCGGCGTCCGGCGGCTCGTTGTGGTAGCCGTCGGTGAGGCAGGGACCGTCCACCACGATCTCGCCGACGTGGTCCTCCGGCAGTTCCCGGCCGTCCCGGTCGACGATCGCGACCCGGATCCCGTCCAGCGGGCGGCCGGAGCCGACGAGCGCGCCACCTGCCTCCGGCACCAGCGGCACCGGCCCGTCGAGCACCACCCGCCGCGGGTCCAGCGGCACCGACGTCCACAGCTCGTCCAGCGGCAGACCGGTGACGGCGAGTGTCGCCTCGGCCAGCCCGTACGCGGGCAGGATGGCGCGCGGGTCCAGCCCGTACGGGGCCAGCAGCCGCACGAAGCGCTCCACCGCGCCGGTGCCGACCCGCTCGGCGCCGACGATGACCGCCCGCCAGGCGGAGAAGTCCATGCCGTCCAGGTCCTGCGGGCGTACCTTGCGCGCGACGTGTTCCAGCCCGAACGTCGGCATCGCGGTGAGCCGCGCGCCGTGGACGCCGAAGCAGCGCAGGTAGCGCAGCGGGGACCGGACGAACTGCTCGGGGGAGAGCAGCCACAGGTCGCTCTGCCGCACCACGGGCGTGATGAGGCAGCCGATCAGCCCCATGTCGTGGTGCATCGGCAGCCACGACGCGGTCGGGTCCTCCGGCCGCATCCGCAGCCACCGCGCGATGGCGGCCACGTTGGCCTCCAGCGCCGGCACCGGCACCCGGACCCCGCGCGGCGCCCGGGTCGAGCCGGAGGTGAACTGGAGCATCGCCAGCTCGGCCGGGGCCCAGCCCGGCCACGGGCCCGGGTCGGCGGTGGCGATCACGTCGTCGTCGACCCGCACCGGCACCGGCGGCGGCACCAGCCCGGCGAGCTGCCCGGCCAGCGCGGCGGACGTCACCACCATCCGCGGGGCGGCCCGGCCGACCAGGTGGGCCAGCGCCCGCGCGTACCCGGTCAGATCCTGGCCGAACGCGGGCGGCGCGGTCGGCACCGGCACCGCGCCGGCCACCATCGCGCCGAAGTAGAGCTGGATGAACCGGGGCCCGGTGGGCTCCACGATCACCACCGTGTCGCCGTCGGCGGTCCCGGCCGAGCGCAGCCCGGCGGCGACCCGGCGGGCGCCCTCGGCGAGCCGCTCGTAGCTCCACTCGTCCCACCCGTCGCCGGGTCCGGCGAAGCGGACCGCCGCGTCCGGGCGCGGCCGGTGCACCCAGTCGGTCAGCGGCGAGCCTGCCGCCGCGGCGCGATCCTGTCCGTCCATCGGGGACCTCCTGGGCACGGGTGGGCGGAGCGTAACGCGGTGCCACGCGACGGCGGCAGGCCCGCGCGAGCCGGCCGGCGGGCACGCTTGCGGCGCCGGCCGGCCCGGCGCGAGCATGCGCTCGACGTGTGACGTGGGCGCGATGTCCCTGGCACGCCTGCCCGGTCAGGTGCGGGCAACTGGGCATTCTGCCCAGTTGAACGGACCCGGCGAGGAGGCTGCGAAGGTGCCTGGACGATCCCTGATCTGCGGACTGAAGGTCACGCACGACGGCGCGGTGGCCGTGATCGACGACGGTCGGCTGCTGTTCTCCACCGAGGCGGAGAAGCTCGACAACCACAACCGCCACTCGGAACTGCACGACATCGACGTGATCCACGACGAACTGCGCCGGCACGGCCTGTCGGCGGGCGAGCTGACCGGCGTGGCCGTCGACGGCTGGGCCCGGGACCGGGACGGCACCTCGTACGTGTGGCTGCTCGACGGCGCGCGCCCGCACCCGCTGGACGTGGCCGGTTACGAGGACCCGGTGACCGACGCGGCACGGCCCCTCGACGCGCGGCACGGCCCGCTGCCGCAGCGGTTCGGCCCGGCCGGCTTCGCCAGCTACACCCACGCCACCGGGCACCTGTTCGCCGGCTACTGCACCAGCCCGTTCGCGCAGCGCGGCGAGCCGGCGCTCGGCCTGGTCTGGGACGGCGGGATGCCGCCCTTCCTCTACCTGGTCGAACCGGACGGGCCCCGGGTACGCGGTGTCGGCCGGGTCAACGAGTTCATCGGCGGCCTGTACCCGATCTTCGCCTCGCACTTCGACCCGTTCCGGGTCGACCGGCGCAGCGCCGACCCGGACCGCCGGTTCGGGATGGAGGCGCTGCTCCCGGTCTCCGGCAAGGCGATGGCGTACGCCGGGCTGGGCAAACCGGTGGAGGCGGTGATCGACGTGATGGGCGCCGTCACCACGCAGTTCGGCGCGGTCGACACGCCGATGCGCTCGTTCCAGTGGAGCCAGCGGGTGCTCCAGCTCGCCCGGGGCCTCGGCGCCACCGACGCCGAGCTGCTCGCCTCGTTCCAGGAGTACCTGTTCCGGGCCCTGGTCACCGGCATGGTGGCGATGCTCGACCGGCACCCGGAGCTGCGGGCGCTGCCGCTGTGCCTGTCCGGCGGCTGCGCGCTGAACATCAAGTGGAACTCCGGCCTGCGGAGCAGCGGGCACTTCCCGCGGGTGTGGGTGCCGCCGTTCCCCAACGACGCCGGCTCGGCGATCGGCGCCGCGTGCGCCGAGATGGCCCGCACGACCGGGCGTACCGGTCTTCAGTGGAGCGAGTTCGCCGGGCCGGAGCTGCGCTGGGACGGCGTGGTGCCGCCGGGCTGGACGTCGCGGCCGTGCCCGGTCGAGGACCTGGCCGCGCTGCTGCACGAGCGCGGCGAGGTGGTCGTCGTGCTCACCGGGCGGGCCGAGCTGGGCCCGCGCGCGCTCGGGCACCGCAGCCTCATCGCGCCCGCCACCAGCCGGGACATGCAGCAGCGGCTCAACGAGATCAAGGGCCGGGAGTGGTACCGGCCGGTGGCGCCGATCTGCCTGGAGGAGCGGGCGCCGGAGGTGTTCGCGCCCGGCACCCGCGACCCGTACATGCTCTTCGACCACGACGTCCGGGCCGGCTGGGTGGAACGTATCCCGGCGGTGGTGCACGTCGACGGCAGCGCCCGGCTGCAGACCGTCGACGCCGGCAACCAGGTGGTCCACGACCTGCTGCGCGCCTACGAGCGCCTCAGCGGCGTACCGGTGCTCTGCAACACCAGCGCGAACCTGCCGGGACGCGGTTTCTTCCCCGACCCGGGCACCGCCATGTCCTGGGGCCGCACCCGGTACGTGTGGTCCGACGACGTGCTCTACGAGCGCCTCTGAGCCCGCCTCCGGAGGGTGTCCGCGGTCGAGTTCGCGCACGCTTCCGGGGGCGCTCGGGGCGGGGTTACGGTGCCCCCGTGCCGATTCCGAATGAGCAGCAGACGCGGAAGCGGGTGCGGGAGCTGGTCCTCGAACTGGCCCCCAACCCGGAGAAGGGCGACCAGGACGAGGTGCTCCTCGTCGAGGACCTGGAGTACCACTCCCTGGCCCTCCTGGAGCTCGCCTTCGCCCTGGAGGACGAGTTCGACCTGCCGCCGATCGACGAGCAGAGCGTGCAGAACATCCGTACCGCCGCCGACATCGAGAACCACGTGGTGCGGCAGCTGGAGAGCAAGGACGCCGAGCCGCTGGCCGCCACGACGGAGTGACGGTCCACTTCGGACCGTGTGAGGGCTGGCAACGATCGGTGGAGGTGCGGACTTGTCCGAGCACGACGAGGTCATCTGCGGGCTGAAACTGACCCACGACGGCGCGCACGCCCTCATCCGGGGCGACCGTCTGCTCTGGTCGGTCGAGGAGGAGAAGGTCGGCAACCGCCGCCGCCACGCCCGCCTCACCGACCTGAGCGGCGTGGTGGCCGAGCTGGAACGCCACGGCCTGGGCATCGGCGACATCGACGCGATCAGCGTCGACGGCTGGGTGCAGTCCGGCGACGGACGGACCGCGGCGGAGATCGAGCTGCCCGACGGCGGGCGGCAGATGATCGACCTGGCCGGCTACGCGGTCATCGCCGAGCCCGGCAACCCGCTGCCGGCCCACCCGCGCACCACCGGCAGCGGCCTGCCGCTGGGCTCGAAGACCTTCGACTACTCCAGCTACCCGCACGCCACGGGCCACGCGTTCGCCGGTTACAGCACCAGCCCGTACGCGGCGGCGGACCGGGCCGCGCTGATCCTGGTGTGGGACGGCGGCATGCCCGCCACCCTCTACCGGTTCGACCCGGCCACGCCCGCGCTGCACTCGCTCGGCGTGGTGGTCCCGATCGTCGGTGCCCTCTACCCGATCTTCGCCTCGCTGTTCCCGCCGTTCGGCGTTCCCGCCGACGAGCGCCGCCGGCTCGGCGGGCTGGGCGACTTCGCCCAGCTGGAGGCGCTGCTGCCGGTCTCCGGCAAGGCGATGGCGTACGCCTCACTGGCCCCGGCCAGCGAGGAGGCGATCACGGTGATGACCGAGCTGGCCGAGTCGATGCTGCCGATCGGCATCACCGGCGCGTTCCTCTGGAGTCATCAGGCCCGGCGCCGGCTCGCGCCGCTGCGGCTCTCGGACGCGGCGATCCTCGCCTCGTTCCAGGAGTTCCTGTTCCGGCTGCTGCTGCGCGGGCTGCGTACCGGCCCGGGCGCCGCCTACGTGCGGGCCGGCGAGCCGCTCTGCCTGTCCGGCGGCTGCGCGCTGAACATCAAGTGGAACTCCGGGCTGCGGGCCAGCGGCGACTTCAGCGACGTGTGGGTGCCGCCGTTCCCGAACGACGCCGGCTCGGCCATCGGCACCGCCTGCGCGGAGCTGTTCCGCCGCACCGGCCGCGCCGCGCTGCGCTGGTCGGTGTTCGACGGCCCGGACCTCGTCGACTCGCCGGTCCCGCCCGGCTGGACCGGCCGCCCGTGCAGCGTCGCCGAACTCGCCGAGCTGCTGCACCGCACCGGCGAACCGGTCGTGGTGGTCGACGGCCGGGCCGAGCTGGGCCCGCGCGCCCTGGGCCACCGCAGCATCATCGCCCCGGCGCACGACCCGGCGATGAAGGACCGGCTCAACGAGATCAAGCTGCGCGAGTCGTACCGGCCGGTGGCGCCGATCTGCCTGGAGGAGCGGGCGCCGGAGGTGTTCGACCCCGGCACCCCCGACCCGTACATGCTCTTCGAGCACCACATCCGGCCCGGGTGGCGGGACCGCGTGCCGGCGGTGGTGCACGCCGACGGCAGCGCCCGGCTGCAGACCGTCGGCCCGGCCCATCCGCTGCTGTTCGAACTGCTCACCGCGTACGAGCGGCACTCCGGCATCCCGGTGCTCTGCAACACCAGCGCCAACCACCCCGGACGCGGCTTCTTCCCCGACGCCGCCTCCGCGATGCGCTGGGGCGGCGTGCCGCGGGTCTGGTCGCGGGGCCGGCTGTACACGGCGGACCGCTGACCATGGTCGCCCGTCGCGCCGACATCTCGGCGATGCTCGAGATGCTCCCGCCGTTCGCCGTGCGGGTCGCCGCCACGCTGCGGCTGTCCGACCACATCGCCGACGGTCACACCGGGCTCAAGGCGCTCGCCCGGGCCGGCGGCGCCGACCCGGACGCGCTCGGCCGGCTCCTGCGCTACCTGGTCCAGCTCGGCCTCTACACCGAACCCGAGCCGGGCACGTACGCGGTCACCCCGGCCGGCCGGATGCTCGCCACCGCCCACCCGTCGGGCCTGCGGGCCTGGCTGGACCTGGACGGGCCGGGCGGGCGGATGGACCTGGCGCTGGCCGGGCTGCTGCACGCGGTGCGCACCGGCGAACCCGGGTACGACCGGGTCCACGGCCGCTCCTTCTGGGACGACCTGGCCGCCGACCCGGCCCGCGGTGACGCCTTCGACGCGCTGATGGCCGGCAAGTCCCGGCGCGTCGCCGCCGACCTGGCCGCCGTGGTGCCCTGGGACGGCACCCGGCACCTGGTCGACGTGGGCGGCGGTCGCGGCGCCACGATGATCGCCGTCCTGGGCGCCCACCCCGGTCTGCGCGGCACCGTGTTCGACCTGCCCGGACCGGCGGCCGGGGCGCGCGCGGCGGTGCGGGAGGCGGGCCTTTCCGACCGGTGCGACGTGGTCGCCGGCAGCTTCCTCGACGCCGTGCCCGAGGGCGACACCCACCTGCTGTTCGACATCCTGCACGACTGGGACGACGCGACCGCCGCGGCGATCCTGCGCCGCTGCGCCGCGGTGAGCCGCCGGGTGCTCGTGGTGGAGGACATCCCGGCCGGCGAACCGGACCGGTGGTCGGCCGCCGCCGACCTGAAGATGCTCACCCTCTTCGCCGGCCGCCAGCGCACCGCCGCGCAACTGGCGGCGCTGGGGGCGGTGGCCGGCCTGCGGGCCGTGCATCCGGCCGCGCCGGTGGCGCTGCCGGGCGGGTTCGCCTACGTCGAGTTCCGGCCGGGCGCCGGGGAAGGGGGTACGCCGGCATGAGCGGCTCCGAGTCCGCCGGGCACGTCCTGGTCACCGGCGCCTCCCGGGGCATCGGCCGCGCCGTCGCGGTGCACCTGGCCGGTCTGGGCTACGACGTCACCGGCTGCTACCGGCGCGACGGCGAGGACGCCGAGGCGGCCGAGGCGGAGGTCGCCGCCCACGGCGTGCGCTGCCTGTTCCAGTCCTGCGACGTGTCCGACCCGGACGCCGTCGAGGAGCTGGTGGCGCTGGCGGAGAAGAAGATCGGCCCGCTGACCGGGCTGGTCAACAACGCCGGCATCACCCGGGACGCCCCGGCCGTGCTCATGCGCGCCGACCAGTGGCGGGACGTGCTGGACGTCAACCTCACCGGCACCTGGAACCTGTGCCGCACCGTCGGGTTCCGCTTCCTCAAGCGGCGGGCCGGCGACATCGTCAACATCTCCTCGGTCGCCGGTGTCTACGGCAACGCCGGTCAGACCAACTACGCGGCGGCGAAGGCCGGCATCATCGGCCTGACCCGCTCGCTGGCCAAGGAGATGGCGCCCTACGGGTCGCGGGCCAACGTGGTCGCGCCCGGGTTCATCGACACCGACATGACCTCGGCGCTGCCGTCGAAGTCGCGCGCCAAGGCGCTCGCCGCCATCCCGCTGGGGCGCTTCGGCGTACCGGACGACGTGGCGCCGCTGGTGGCCTTCCTGCTGTCGCCCGCCGCGTCGTACATCACCGCCCAGGTCTTCCACGTCGACGGCGGGATCGTCCTGTGACGCCCGTGCCGTGCCCCACCGACCGTCGTACCAGGAGAGGAACAGTGTCATGTCGGACAAGCAAACCCACCTCGAGGAGCTGCGCGAGCTGGTCGCGGAGGTGCTCGAGGTCGAGCCGTCGGAGCTGACGGACACCGCCGACTTCCAGGACGAGTACGAGGCCGACTCGCTGCGGGCGATCGAGATGCTGGCGCGGATCGAGAAGCGCTACAAGGTGGAGATCCCGCAGCGGGAGCTGGCCGGGATGGAAAACCTCAAGGCGGTGTACGAGATCACCGCCACCTACGCGGGCTGGGACAGCTAGTGCGATGAACCGTGTCGTGATCACCGGCGTCGGGCCGGTCTCCAACATCGGCATCGGGGCCCGCGCCTTCGAGCAGGGGCTGCGCGAGGGGCGCGTGGGTGTCGGGCCGATCCGCAGCTTCGACACCACCGGCTTCCCGCGCACCATGGCCGGTGAGGTCCGCGACTTCGTCCCGGCGGACCTGCTGCGCCGGCTCGACGTCGCGGCGTGGGGCCGCTCGTCCCTGTTCGCGGCCGCCGCGGCCCGGCTCGCGGTGCGTGACGCCGGCCTGGACGTGGCGCTCGACGCCGGTGCGCTGGCACCGGACCGGGTCGGCGTGGTGGTCGGCACCACCAGCGGTGAGTCGAAGCTGACCGAGGAGTTCGGCCGGCGGGTGGTCGACGCCGGGTTCGCCGCCGTGGATCCGGCGCTGCTGGCGGGGTTGCCGGCCGGGCGGCTGGCCTTCGCCGTGAACGAGGAGCTGGGCGTGACGGGTGAGTCGGTGACGCTGGCGACCGCCTGCTCGGCGAGCAACTACGCCATCGGCTACGCGTACGACGCGATCGCCGCGGGCGACGCCGAGGTGATGCTCACCGGCGGCGCCGACTCGGTGTGCCGGTGGGCGCACGCCGGGTTCGTGCGGCTCGGTGCCGTCGCCGAGACCGCCTGCGCGCCGTTCGACCTGAACCGCTCCGGCATGGTCACCGCGGAGGGCGGCGCGATGCTGGTGCTGGAGTCCGCCGACCACGCCGCCGCGCGTGGTGCCCGGCCCTACGCCGAGGTGCTCGGCTACGCGCTGAACTGCGACGCCAGCCACATGGTCGCGCCGAACGCGGCGACCATCGCCGCGTGCATGCGCCTGGCCTTCGACAACGCCGGGATCAGCCCGTCGGACGTCGACTACGTCTGCGCGCACGGCACCGGCACCGCCGCCAACGACGCCACCGAGGCGGAGGCGCTGTTCGAGGCGTTCGACGGGAAGGTGCCGCCGGTCAGCTCGATCAAGTCGATGCTCGGCCACACCATGGGCGCGGCGAGCGCGTTCGGCGCGATCGCGTCCGCCGTCGCCATCGCCCGGGGGTTCCTGCCGCCGACGGTGAACTGGGCGTCGCCGGACCCGGCCATGTCGTGGCTCGACCCGATCCCGAACCGGGCCCGCCCCGCGCCGGTACGGGTGGCTCAGAACAACGGCTTCGCGTTCGGCGGCAACAACGCCATCGTCCTGCTCGGGGCGCCGTCGTGACCGCGCTGACGATCGCCGGCTGGGGCGTCGTGGGTCCGGCCGCGGACAGCCCGGAGGCGCTCGCCACGGCGCTCGGGGCCGCGCCGCAGCCGGTGCCGGTCACCGGCATGTACGCCGACGAACTACCTGACGCGCGGGCGCACGCCCTGGTCGGTTTCGACGTCAAGGCGCACCTGCGCCGCCGCGGCACCGCCTTCTTCGACCGGCGCACCTCGCTGACTGTGGTCGCCTGCGGCCGGGCCATCGAGGACGCCGGCCTGGTGGTCACCGACGACAACCGGGACCGGATCGGCATCGTCACCGGCACCACCGCCGGCAGCGTCAAGTCGAGCGTGGACTACGCGGCGGAGACGTTCACCCAGCAGCCGCCGTACCTGGTGAACCCGGCGCTGTTCCCGAACACCGTGATGAACTGCGCGGCCGGCCAGTCGGCCATCTGGTACAAGCTGCACGGGCCGAACGCCACCGTCGCCGGAGGGCCGCTGGCGTTCCTGACCGGGCTGCGCTACAGCGCGAACCTGTTCCGCCGGGGCCGTGCCGACGTGCTGCTGGCCGCCACGGTGGAGGAGTTCACCCCGCACGCCGCCTGGACCGTGCGGCGCACCGGCGGGACCGTCGCCGGGGAGGGCGGCGCCGCGTTCGTGTTGCGCCGCGAACCGGACGGGCCGGCCGACGGCGCCGTCCTCGCCGTGCGGGTCGGCTTCTGCCCGGCCGGGCAGTCCCGGCCCGCCGCGCTCTCCGCACTCGTCCGGGCCACGCTGGCCGAGGCCGGCGTGGACGGCGCGGACGTGACCACTGTCGCCTGCGGCCGGCGTGGCGACGCGCGCGACGACGCCGAGGTCTGGGCGGCGGTGGACGACGGGCTCGGCGGGCGCTCGCCGGCCGAGCGGCTGCACGTCGACGACGTGGTCGGGGACTGCCAGGCGGCGACCGCGGCCTGGGAACTGGCCGCGGTGCTCGCCCGGCACCGCGCCGACCCGGGCCGCGACGGCGCGTACGCGCTGCTCGTGGCGCGGACGCCGGAGGGCGGCGTCGGCGCCGCGGTGGTCCGGGGCCGGAGCCGGCGATGATCCCACCGCGACTGCACGGCCTCACCGCCGACGACCGGGACGCCACTGCGGCCGACGGCGACGGCCCGGTCGCGGTGTTCGTGCACGGCATGGAGGACGACTGCCGGGGCTGGACCGCGCTCGCCCGCAGCCTCGGCCCGCAGTGGCGGACGCTGGCGATGTGCGTGCCCTGGCACGCCGGCAACGACTACTCCTGGCGGTACGCCGGGCGGCCGGGGGAGTGGGTGGCGGCCGGGCTGTCGAAGCTGCCCGCGCCACCGACCGTCCTGGTCGGGCACTCCTTCGGCGCCAACGCGATCCTGGAGCTGCTGGCCACCAGCCCGCAGCCGCCGGCCCGCTCGGCGGTGCTGACCACGCCGTTCTACCGGCCGCACGACGCGCCGGTGACCTGGCGCGCGTTCGACAGGTCGCGGCGGATCTTCCAGCGCCAGATCAGCGACGGGCTGCGCTCGCGGCTGACCGCCCGCAAGACGTCACTGGAACCCGACATCCTCGAATCGATGCTCGAACGGGCGTGGGAGCGCACCGGCCCGAGCGCGTTCCTGGCGGTCTTCGAGCAGTACCTGGCCAGCGGCCACCTGCCGGTGCAGACGGTGGAGATCCCGGTGCTGGTGGTCGGCGGCGAACGCGATCCCGGGCTCAACCGGGACCACCTGCGGGCGCTCACCGACCGGCTGCCGCTGGGCCTGCTCGCCTGCGAACCCGACTACGACCACTTCTGCCACCGGCGACACGCCCACCGGCTCGGCCGGTCGATCGACCGGTTCGCCCGGTACGGCACCGACGCGGAGAGGCCGGCCCGATGACACCGACGACACAGCCGCGCGTGCACTTCTCCTTCCGCAGCCCGTTCAGCTGGCTGGCGATCACCGTCCTGCGCCGGCGGGTGCCGGACCTGGACGACCGGGTCACCTTCGTGCCGTTCTGGAACCCGGACGCGGTCACCGAGGCGGCGCTGCGGGAACGTGGCGCGGAGCTGCACTACGCCCAGATGAGCAAGGCGAAGCACCTCTACATCCTGCACGACACCAAACGGCAGGCGGCCCGCGTCGGCGTGCCGATGCGCTGGCCGATCGACGACGACCCGTGGTGGGAGCTGCCGCACCTGGCCTGGCTGGCTGCCCGCCGCGCCGGCCGGGCCCGGCAGTTCTACGAGGCGGCGTGCGCGGCCCGCTGGGAGCGCGGCGAGGACATCTGCACCGTCGAGGCGGTCGAGCGCATCGCCCGGGAGGCCGGGCTCGACCCCGGACCGGCGGCCCGGGCCACCGACGACCCGCTGATCCGGGCCGAGGCGGTCGACTGCCTGGAGCAGGCGTACCACGACGACATCTTCGGCATCCCGTACTTCCGGATCGGCCGACACCGGTTCTGGGGCCTGGACCGGGTGGACGACTTCGTCGCCGAGCTGGAACACCCCACCCCGGTGCGGCGGCCCGCCCCGGCCGGCGCGGCCCGGCGGATCGGGGCGTACGACACCGACACGGCGGGAGGCTGCGGATGACCGCGAGCGCACGGGAGTCGGCGCGACTGTTCGACCCGTTCGACCCCGCCGTCCTGGCCGACCCGTACCCGGCCTACGCGCGGCTGCGCGACCACGACCCGGTCAGCTACCTGCCCGAGTACGACGTGTGGATGGTGACCCGGTACGACGACGTGGTGGCCATCGCCCGCGACCCGGCCCGGTTCTCCTCGAAGATCGGCATGAGCCCGGACTTCGCGGTCGCCGGCGGCCCGCAGACCGGCGTCAGCTACCGCATCGGCGCGCCATCGGTGCGGGTGCTCATCGCCACCGATCCGCCCGAGCACCAGATCTTCCGGCGCGCCGTGGCCGGCGCCTTCACCCCCGCCTCGGTGACCGCGGCGACGCCCCGGATCCGCGCGCTGGCCCGCGAGCGCGTACGGGTGCTGCGGGAACGCAGCGAGGCCGGGTGCGGGGACTTCTTCACCGACCTGGCCGAGCCGCTGCCGGTGCTCGTGCTCGCCGACCTGCTCGGCGTGCCGGCGGACATGCACGAGGAGTTCCGGGACTGGTCCACTGTCATCACCAAGGACCTCGACCAGGCGTCCGGGCCGCCCCGGGTGGGCCGGGGGATCGAGATGTTCCGCTACTTCAGCCGTCAGCTCCGCCGCGCCACGCCCGGCCGGGCGAACCTGTTCGACGCGATCGCCACCGCCCGTTCCGCCGGGGTGTCCGAGCAGGAGCTGCTGGCGTTCTGCGCGTTCCTGCTCGTCGCCGGCATCGAGACCACCACGAACCTGCTGACCAACCTGATGGCCGCGCTGCTGCGTTTCCCCGGGTTGCAGGACCGCATCCGCGACGACCCGGGCCTGGTGCCGACCGCCGTGGACGAGGCGATCCGCTACGACACCCCGGTGCAGGCGCTGTGGCGGGGCACCCGCGAGCCGGTGGAGCTGCACGGCCGTACGCTGCCCGCCGACGCCCGGGTGCTGCTGGTCTGGGGCGCGGCCAACCGCGACGGCCGCCGGTTCGACCAGCCGGACGAGTTCCGGCCGGACCGCCGCCCCAACGACCACGTCGGCTTCGGCGCGGGCCCGCACTTCTGCCTCGGGGCGCGGCTGGCCACCGCCGAGGTCGCGGCGGTGCTGCACGAGCTGTTCGCCGCCGCGCTCCGGGTGGAGCCGGCCGGGGAGCCGGTGCTGACCCGCAGCCTGGTGCTGCGCGGCCGGACCAGCCTGCCGGTGCGGTTGGTGCCCCGGTGACCCCGCCCGACCGCGACCCGGTCGTCGTCGAGGCGGTCCGCACCCCGATCGGCCGCCGCCGGGGCGCGCTCAGCGGCGTGCACGCCGCGGTCCTGCTGCGCCACGTGCTGCTGGCCGTGCTGGAGCGCACCGGCGTCGCACCCGCGGACGTCGACCAGATCATCGGCGGCTGCGTGACCCAGGTCGGCGAGCAGGGCCTCAACGTGACCCGCAACGCGTGGCTGTCCACCGGACTGGACCACCGGGTCGCGGCGACCACGGTGGACGTGAGCTGCGGCTCGGCCCAGCAGGCAAACCACCTGGTCGCAGCGCTCATCCACGCCGGGGCCATCGACGTCGGCATCGCCTGCGGGGTGGAGTCGATGAGCCGGGTGCCGGTGGGCAGCAACTTCACCGGTGCGGCCGACTTCCGCACCGAGGACTACCCGTGGGACGACCCGCCCCGGCTGCAGTTCGGCGGGGCCGAGCGGATCGCCGCGCGCCAGGGGCTGACCCGGGGCGAGCTGGACACGTACGGCCTGCGCTCGCAGCGGCGGGCCGCCGCGGCCTGGGCCGCCGGGCACTTCGACCGCGAGGTCGTGCCGGTGCCGGTGCCCGGCGGCCCACCGGTCGCAGTCGACGAAGGGCTGCGCGCCTCCACCCCGGAAGGGCTGGCCGCGCTGCGCCCCACTGTCGACGGCGGCCTGCACACCGCCGGCACCACCTCGCAGGTCTCCGACGGCGCCGCGGCGGTGCTGTGGATGTCGGCCGGCCGGGCCCGGGCGCTCGGCCTGCCGGCCCGCGCCCGGCTGACCCACCAGGTGGTGACCGGCGCCGACCCGTACTACCTGCTCGACGGCCCGGTGGAGGCCACCGGCCGGATCCTCGCCCGGGCCGGGATGAGCCTCGGCGACATCGACAGGTACGAGGTGAACGAGGCGTTCGCCGCAGTGGTGCTGTCCTGGGCCGGGCGCCTCGGCGCGGACCTGGACCGGGTCAACGTCAACGGCGGGGCCATCGCGCTCGGGCACCCGATGGGCGCCACCGGCGCCCGGCTGGTCACCACCGCGCTGCACGAGCTGGAACGCACCGGCACGGAGCTGGCCCTGATCACCATGTGCTGCGGCGGCTCGCAGGGCACCGCCTCGATCCTGCAGCGCTGCTGACTGGCACACACGTACCCGGCCGGGCCGCAGTGGAGGGAGCACCAGGATGCGGATGGGAGTGTTCGTCGGCGACTTCACCGGCCCCGGCGGGACGGCGGCGCTGGGCGAACGGCTGGCCGCGTTCGCCGTACGGGCCGAACGGGCCGGCGCGGCGAGCCTCTGGCTCAACGACCACCTGTTCCAGATCCCCATGTTCGGCGGCGAGGACGACCCGGTGCCGGAGTCCTGGACGGCGCTGGCGTTCGTCGCGGCCCGGACCAGCCGGATCGAGCTGGGCACGCTCACCACCTCGGCGACGTACCGGCACCCGGGCGTGCTGCTCAAGACCGTCGCCACGCTGGACGTGCTCAGCGGCGGGCGGGCCTGGCTCGGCATCGGGCCGCCCTGGCACGAGCGGGAGCAGCGGGACATGGGCATCCCGGTCGGTTCGTGGCCGGAGCGCTTCGCCCGGCTGGAGGAGATCCTGCGGCTGACCCGGCAGGTGTGGGACGGCGACACCGCCCCGTTCGCCGGCGAGCACTACCGGCTCGACCGGCCCCGGCTGTGCCCGCCGCCGCTGCGCCGCCCGCCGATCCTGGTCGGCGGCGCGCACGAGCGGCGGGTGCTGCGGCTCGTCGCCCGCTACGCCGACGCCTGCAACCTGTTCGAGGCGGGCGGGCTGCCGATGCTGCGGCTCAAGCTGGACCTGCTGCGGCGCAACTGCGAGCAGGCCGGCCGCCCCTACGACGACATCCTGCGGACCACGTTCGGCGCGCTGCGCGCCGAGGACGTGGCCGACCCGCGGGCGGCGCACCGGCGGTTCCAGGACCTCGCGGAACTCGGCGTCGACGTGGCGGTCGTGGACCTGGGCGCGGACGCCGACGAGCGCCGGTTCGAGCTGTTCGCGGCGCTGGCCGAGGCGGTCGCGCCGCTCGGCCGCACCCAGCCGGCCGCTGTGCCGGCGCACATCGTTGTTCCGGCCGTACCGGCGTTGGCAGACTGACCCGGCGACGGCCGATCCGCACGCGTGTCGAATGTGGAGGAACGTCAAATGACCTCGACCACCCCCGTGACGATCGACGCCCTCAAGGCGGCCCGGGAACTGGCGCCGACGATCGCGGACCGGGCCGCCGAAGGCGAACGCCTCGGCTGCGTACCCCCCGATCTGCTGGACCGGATCTCCCGGGCCGGGCTGATCGACCTGATGCTGCCGCAGGCGTTCGGCGGCCTCGAACTCGACCCGATGGCCGTGGTGGACGTCATCACCGAGCTGTCCCGCGCGGACGGCTCGGTCGGCTTCACCATCCTCAGCCTCAACGCCACGTTCTTCGTCGCCTGGCTGGAGCCGGACGTCGCCCGCTCGGTGCTGGCCGACCGGCCGCGCGCCATCGCCACCGTGTTCGCGCCGCTGGGCAAGGCGACGCCGGATCCGGGCGGCGGGCTGGTCGTGGACGGCCGCTGGCCGTTCAACAGCGGCTGCCGCAACGCCTCCTGGTTCGCCAACGGCGTGATGGTGATGGACGGCGACAAGCCGGCCGTCGTCCCGCCCGGGCGCCCCGACTGGCGGCTGGTCTTCGTCCCGGCCGCGGACGTCGAGGTGCTCGACACCTGGGACGTCGCCGGGCTGCGCGGCACCGGCAGCAACGACGTGCGCATGAGCGGCGTACGGGTGCCGCCGGAGTACACCGCGAACCCGATCTTCGAGTCGGCCAAGCTGGACGGGACCATCTTCCGCTGGTCCTTCTTCGCGCTCATGGGCGTGCTGTTCGCCGGGTTCCCGCTGGGCATCGCCCGGCGCGCGATCGACGAGTTCGTCACCGTGGCGCCGCACAAGTCGCGGGGGAGCCGGCCGCTGGCCGAGGAGCAGTCGGTCCAGCTGACCGTCGCGCGGGCCGAGGGGCAGTTGCGTTCCGCGCACGCGTACGTGCAGGACACGCTGGGCCGGGCGTGGGACCGTACGCTCGCCGGCGACGAGATGACCATGGACGACCGGGTCGCGGTGCGGCTGGCCACCGGCAACGCCATGCGCGCCGGGACCGCCGCCGTCGACTCGATCTTCCGGCTGGCCGGGGGCAGCGCCCTCTACAACCGGTCGCCGCTGCAACGCTGCTGGCGCGACATCAACGCCGGCAGCCACCACGGCTACTTCTCCGAGTACCACGAGACCCGCGTGGGCCGGGCGCTGCTCGGCGTGCCGGTGCCGGACCCATGGATGATGTGACGACGGACGGGCGCCGGCCGTGGACCGGCCGGTGGATCTGGTGCCAGGACACCGGCATCCGCCGCACCGGCGAGTTCCAGAGCATCCCGGAGGTCGACGAGCGGGTCCACGACCGGCGGGTGCTGTTCCGGCGCGAGTTCACGCTCGACCGGGTGCCCGGGCGGGCGCCCATGCGGATCACCGCCGACTCCCGGTACGTGCTGTGGGTCAACGGGGTGGAACTGGCCCGCGGCCCGGCCCGCAGCCATCCGCGCCGCCTGCTCCACGACACCGTCGACGCGGCCCCCGCGCTGCGGCCCGGCGTCAACGTCGTCGGGGTGCTGGTGCGCTTCTACGGCGAACCGACCGCCTGGTGGATGCCGGCGGTGCCGACGTTCAGCCACGGCGCCGGGGTGCTCGTCGCCGAGGTCGACCTGCCCGGCGGCGTCCTCGGCACCGACCGGACCTGGCGCTGCCGGGTGAGTGACGCGTGGACGCGCCAGCGCCCGTCCGGTCTCGGCCAGGCCCGCCCGGAGGTGCTCGACGGCCGCCGGCTCGACCCGGACTGGCTGCGGCCCGGCCACCCGGACGAGGGCTGGTCCGCGCCCCGCGTGGTCACCGCCCTGCACCTCGGGGGCATCGGCCGGGCGGTCCCGCCCACCGACCCGTACGGGCCGATGCCGCCGCGTGTCACCGCGCCGCCGGCCGTGACGCCGAGGACCCCGGCGGGGCTGCGGCGCCACCGGCCCGGCACACCCGGTGAGCCGGTGACGCTGCCCCTGACCGTCGACCTGGACGCCGGGTCGCCGGAGGTGCTCACCGCCGACTTCGGCCGGGTCGTCGCCGGCACGCTGGCGCTGCGGCTGACCGGCCCGGCCGGCGTGGTCGTCGACGGCTCGCTCGGCGAACGCCTGGACGGCGAGGGCGTGCCGGCACCGCCGAGCGCCGCGTTCTCCTACACGCTGCGCGGGCACGCCGACACGTTCGAGACCGCCGACCCGGGCGGCGGCCGGTACGCGGTGCTGCGCCTGACCGGGTCCGGCCGGGTCACGGTGGACGCCGTCACCGTGTCCGAACGGCTGCGCCCGCGGCCGGCCGGCCCGTTCTTCACGTGCAGCGACCCGCTGCTGGACGAGATCCACCGGGTCGGCCTGCGGACCGTCGACCTGACCGCGCAGGACGCGTACATCGACTGCCCGACCCGGGAGCAGCGCGCCTGGACCGGCGACTCGGTGGTGCACCAGGCCGTGGACCTGGTCACCAACCCGGACTGGCGGCTGGCCCGCTGGCATCCGCGCCTGGCCGCCGTCCCCGGCCCGGACGGGCTGCTGCCGATGGCGGTGGCCTGCGACTTCGAGCACCGCGCCACCACCACCATCCCGGACTGGTCGCTGCACTGGATCCGGTCGGTACGCAACCTGTGGTGGTGGGCCGGCGACCGGGACGAGGTGGCCGCGCTGCTGCCGGTGGCCGAGGGCGTGCTGCGCTGGTTCGCCGAGTTCGCCCGCGACGGGCTGCTCACCGACGTCACCGGCTGGGTGCTGCTGGACTGGGCCAGCGTGCAGGGACGCGGCGCCGGCGCGGTGCTCAACGGGCTGTGGGGACGTGCCCTGACCGACTTCGCCGAGATGGCCGCGTGGCTCGGCGACCACGGCCGGGCCCGCTGGGCGCGCGCGCAGCACCGCCGCCTCGCCGAGGCGTACCGGATCTTCCTCGACCCCGCGCGCGGCGGCTACCGGGACTGGGCGCACGACGGCGTGGCCGGTCCGGGCCTCAGCGACCACGCCGCCGCGGCGGCAGTCGTCGGCGGCCTCGTCCCGGCCGCGTCGCGGGCCGCGGTGCTGCGGTTCCTGCTGGCGCGGGAGGACCGGGTGACCAGCGCGTGGTCCTTCGGCGTCATGCCGCTGCGGGCCGCGATGGGCCCGCCGCAGCCGGACTGGGACGTGGACCGCCAGGTGGTCGCGGCACAACCGTTCTTCCGGTACGTGGTGCACGACGCGGTCGCCGCGCTCGGCGGCGCGGAGCACGTGGCCCGGCTGTGCCGGGACTGGCGGGCGCTGCTGACGGAGGAGTCGGACACCTGGCCGGAGACCTGGTCGGGCGGCTCGCTCTGCCACGGCTGGTCCGCCACGCCGAGCCGGGACCTGCCGCTGTACACGCTCGGCGCGGGCCCGGCGGCACCCGGTTTCGCCCGGGCCCGGGTCGCGCCGCGCCTGGGTGACCTGGACTGGGCGCGCGGGGCGGTGCCGACGCCGCACGGCCTGCTCACTGTCGAGGTGGGCACGGAGGTGACGGTGGAGTCCCCGGTGCCGGTGGAGATCGACGTGGGCGGCGTCCGGCACCACCGGCCGCCCGGCCGGTGGACGGTCCCGGCGGGACGGGAACACGACCCGGACCGCCCCGGCGCCGCGGTGACGGCATGACCGGCGAACCGGCGGGCGCGCGGGCCAACGGCACCAAGCTGACCGTCGCCAACGGCCGGCGCCCGGCCCCCGACGCCGCCCCGGCCGCGCGTACCGTCCCCGTGGAACGGGCCGACGCGCTGCTGTCCGCCGTCGCCGACCTGGTCGGACCGCGCGCCGACCCGCTCGGCGACGCGCTCGCGGCGGTGCTCGACGCGGCCCGCGACCTCGTCGAGGTGGCGGCCCGGTGGCCGGCCGGCTCCACCCCGGGGGCCGAGTCGCACGAGCGCCTCCGGCAGGCCCACGGCAGCGCCCGCGCCGCGTGCAGCGTCTGCTGGTACGCGGTGGTCGAGGTGGGCGACCAGGTCCGCCGCGCGGACGGCGGCCGTCCGGCTCAGTAGCCGGGCGGGGCCGTGTAGCCGCCGGTCAGCTCGTGTACCGCCGCGGCGAAGGCCAGCGTGCCCCGGTCACCCCAGCGCGGCCCGATCACCTGCACCCCGACCGGCAGCCCGGCCGCGGTACGGCCCACCGGAACGGCGGTGGCGGGCAGCCGGGCCAGGCTCGCCAGGCTCGCCCACACCAGCTGCCCGGCGTACGGCGCCGGTCGGCCGTCCACTGTGAGCTGCCGGGCCAGCGGGGGAGCGTCGGTCTGGTGCGGGTACGCCGGAAGCGGCGCGGACGGGGTGATCACCAGGTCCACCCGCTCGAAGACCGCCTGCCACGCGGCGGCCGACCGCGCCTGCCGCTCGGCGCTGCGGTGCCAGGCCCGGTACGGCTGGGCGAGGCCCCGGGCGAGCCGCACCACCGGGCGGTCGTCGTCGGGGCGGGCCCGGCGGGCGATCCGGGCCAGCTTGGCGAAGTCGGCGTCGGAGAAGTCGGTGCTGAGCACACCCAGCAGCAGTTCCAGGTAGATCTCGTAGGACTCGTAGAACGGCCGGGGCGGCCGGAGCCGGTCCTCGACCAGCGCGCCGGCACCGGCCAGGCGGGCCACGAACTCCCGGAGCACCCGCAGCGTCTCCCGGTCGGTGCGCATCAGCGGGTTGTCCAGCCAGACCGCGATCCGGCAGCCGCTGATCCGCCGCGTCGCCGGGGGCGCCGGGGGCAGCGTCCCGCCCGGTACGCCGCCCGCGTCGTCGCCCACCAGCACGCCCAGCGCCAGGTCGAGGTCGGCCGGGTGCCGGGCCATCGGGCCGACCGCGCCCAGCGGCGACGCGCCGAGCGTGCCGGGCGGCCCGGGGATGTGCCCCCGGGTCGGCACCGCCGAGAAGGTCGGCAGGTGCCCGTACACGCCGCAGAAGTGGCTCGGCAGCCGGATCGACCCGGCGATGTCGCTGCCCAGCTCCAGCGGGGTGAGGCCGGCCGCGAGCGCGGCGGCGGAGCCGCCCGAGGACCCGCCGGCGGTACGCCCGGGATCCCACGGGTTACGGGTCAGCCCGTACACCGGGTTGTCGGTCTGGAAGTCGCCCGCGTACGGCGGCACGTTGGTCTTGCCGACCACGACGGCGCCGGCGGCGCGCAGCCGGGCGACCGCCTCGGCGTCGCGGTCCGGCCGGTGCCCGGCCAGCTCGGGCGCGCCCGCGGTGGTCACCAGACCGGCGGTCTCGAACACGTCCTTCACCGTCATCGGCAGGCCGTGCAG
>NZ_JBXUOV010000056.1:0-32306 GCF_057196585.1 Micromonospora sp. ATLC20 | reverse complement strand
TGGCCGCCCGGTTGCTGCCGGGCGGCCAACCGCAGCCCGAGCCAGCCGCCCGCCTGCGCCGCCACCGGCGTGGCCAGACGCCAGGCCGCCTCCGCCACCCGCCCCCACGGACCCTCCGCCGGAGCATCAGCCGCCCGAGCCGCCGCCAGCGCCGCCCGCGCGGTGCCGTCGTCCGGGTGCACCAGCGTGAGTACCAGCAGCTCGGCCGCCCGATCCGGATGCGCCGGATCCCGCCCGTACGCCGCCGCCAGATGCAGCACCAGGTTCGCCTGCGTCCACAGCACCGCCGCCAGCTCCGCGACCGGCGCGAACAGTCCGGCACCCGCCGCCAGCGCCCCACCCGTACCGGCCATCCGGACGAACCGCCGGGTCGCCAGCCGGGCCACCCCGTCGGCGTCCGCCTCCGGGTAGGCCCGCCGGACCTGCTCCACCCAGGCCGAGGCCCGCGGCCCGAGCGCGTCGACCGCCGCCAGGGCCAGCAGCTCCGGCGCGAACCCGGGGTGGTCGCGCAGCTGCGGCCCCACCGCCCGCCAGCTCTTTTCCGTGGTACGCGCCACGTGCTGGACGTCGACGGTGGCTGGCGGGGTCTCGGTCTCGTCGTGCGGCTGCTCTTCTTCGGGCGGGTCCAGGGCGGGCGGTTCGGTCTTCCGGCTCTCGTCGGCTGCGGATCGGTGAACGGCCAGGGCTTGACCGCCGGCTGCGGCTGCGGGTTCGGCGGCCGTAGTCGTGGGCGTCTTGGCGTTCTTGGTGGTCCGGGCTCTTCTCGCTGGCGTGGGGCCGGGCTTCTCCGCGGTGACCGCGGTCCCGCCGGGTTCCTGCCCGGACGCGGCGGCTTCCGGCTCGGCCGGTGCCTCGGGCGCCGCCTGCTTCGGGCGGGTCGCCTTCCGAGCGGCCTTCTCAGCTGCGGGAGCGGCCTTCTTCGGGGCGGCTTTCTTCGCGACGGGTGCACGGCGGGTCGGCTTCGGCGTCTCGTCCCCGCCCGGAGGTTCGGCGGGCACCGACTCCTCGGCCGGACGGCGTGATTGCGCGGCCGGATTGTCCGGAGGCGTACTCGTGCCGGCCCCGGCGGGCACGGGGTCGGGCTGTGCGGCGGGAGGCGTACCCGGATCGCTTGTCGGAGGCTCGGTGGCCGGACGGGGGCGCGGCGCCGGCGTTGCGGCGTCGGCCGGCGTCGGCGGCTGGAAGACGACAGTGGGCGCCGACCGGCGCGGACGCCTGGGCGCCGGTGTGTCGCTCGTCGCGTTCTCCGCGGCGGGATCCGGCGTCGGTGGGTTGAACGTCGGTCGTGGGGAGCGGCTCCGCCGGGCCTTGGCTGCGGGCTCGCGACGGGGCGGATCGCTCGGCGGCTGCTCCTGCATATCGATGGAGCGTAGCCGTGGACGTGATCCGGCACACGACGGAAACGCGGTGGCGAGGGCCGGTCCCGGTATCCGCTTTGCCCCGGGCGGGTGCGGGCCTGTATCCTCGGGCGCGGTGACCTCGCGGGTCACCAGGGAGACTTCGCCTAGTCTGGTCTATGGCGCCGCACTGCTAATGCGGTTGGGGTCTTAAAGCCCCTCCCGGGTTCGAATCCCGGAGTCTCCGCGCGAAAGCCGGTTGTGTAGACTGGCCGAGCACCAAGCGCCCGTAGCTCAACGGATAGAGCATCTGACTACGGATCAGAAGGTTAGGGGTTCGAGTCCCTTCGGGCGCACCAAAGATCAAGGCCGTGACCTGCGGAAACAAGGGTCACGGCCTTATTCTTTCCCCTTTTCGCCTCCGCGTACGGACCACCAGGCGCTGCGACCGTGCCCGCCGGAACCTCGATCGGCGCCGCTCGCGACGATCCTGCCGTGCGGGCGACCAGCTGCGGGCCTCAGGTGAGCAGGCGACGACGGTAGCCCTCGGCAACCGCCGACGCTCGATCACGTACCCCGAGTTTGTCGTAGATGTGTTGGAGATGGGTCTTGATGCTTGCTTCGCCGATGAACAACGCCTTGGCGGCGTCGCGATTCGAGCTGCCGTTCGCGACCAGTTGCAGCACCTGCTTCTCCCGATCGGTGAGTGTGCCGGCGCTGGGCCGCCGTATCTGCCCCATGAGGTGCTGCGTCACCGACGGCGCGAGCACCGACTCGCCGCGCGCGGCCGCCCGGACCGCCCGCATCAGCTCGTCCGGCAGAGCGTCCTTCAGGAGGTAGCCGATCGCGCCCGCCTCGATCGCCGGCAGGACGTCGCTTTCGCTGTCGAAAGTCGTCAGGACCAACACCCGGACGTCCGGGGTCCGCTCGCGCAGGGTAGCGGTCGCGGCGACGCCGTCCAGCACGGGCATCCGCAGGTCCATGAGCACGACATCGGGCACCAGCGCCGTCGCCCGCTCGATGCCCTCGGCACCGTCGCCGGCCTCGCCGACCACGACGATGTCCTCGGCGTACGCGAAGGTGTCGCGCAGGCCGCCCCGCACGATCGGATGGTCGTCGACGATCAACAGCCGGATCATCGGTCGGTTTCCTCCTTTGTTGCGGCACCCGCGGGGGTGATCGCCGGAACGCGCGCACTGACGGATGTCCCTTCACCCGGTGCGCTCTGTACCTCCACGTGGCCGCCGACGCCCCTGATGCGCTGCCGCATGCTGGTCAGGCCGAATCCGGTGCCGGTCGCTGTCGTGAACCCGCGTCCGTCATCACGCACGTCGAGCAGCACCTCGGTGCCCGTGTAGGACAACGTGACACCGACGCGGGAGGCCGCGGCGTGCTTCGCCACGTTGGTCAGGGATTCCTGCGCGACGCGGAAGAGTGACACCTCGATGGCGGGGCTCAGCGGCTCGCTGTCGCCGGTGACCTCCAGATGTGCTCGCGTCCCCTCGTCCCGTGACCAGCGCTCGGTGAGTGTGCGGAGCGCGTCGGGCAGGTGGGCCCGGGCGAGATCCTGTGGAGCGAGCGCCCGCACGGACCGCCGGGCCTCGGTGAGGCTGCTGCGCGCGAGCTGGAGCGCGCGGGTGACGTGCTCCTGTGTCTCGCCCCGCACACTCGCGGACCGCTGGGCGGCCTGCAGTTGAGTGATGATGCCGGCGAGGCCCTGCGCCAGGGTGTCGTGGATCTCACCGGCCAGTCGCTGCCGTTCGTCCTGGGCGCCGGACTCCCGGGCCTGGGCGACCAGTTGGGCGTGGAGCCCGGCGTTCTCGTGCAGCGCCGCCTCGAGTCGCTCGACGAGTCTCTCCCGCTTGCGTTCCTCCGGCTCGCTGCGCGCGGTGAGCAGGATGCCCGCCCCGATCGCCGCGGTCTGCACGGCGACGATCAGGATGAACTGCGCGAGAGCCTCCGGGGCGGGGTCCGCCCACACTCCCATCGCCGAGCCGTTGAGGGCAACGGAGGTGGCCAGGACTCCGAGCACCCCCACCGGCCATGGCTTGAGCAGGTAGGCGTGGAAGAAGCCCGCGATGGTGAAGACGAGGAAGATGTCGGAGTACGTCATGAGGGTGACGCACAGAGCGAGCAGTCCGACGACGTAGACGGCCATCGGCATCCGCCGCAGCCTTCTCCTCCTGATGGGCCGTGTGTGCCCGAACAGCACCCACAGCACCGCGACCATGACCAGTGCGAGCACGGATGCCCCCTCCGGCCAGAAACGTTCACCGGAGGTCGGCAGCACCCACGCGAAGTAGATCGCCGCCGAGATCGTCAACAGCAGCCACGGTGTGAACAGATGCAGCAGGTCCCAGACCCGCAGCTGCTCCTCTTTCCAGGCCAGCCGGGAGCGATTCGCGATCTCTGCCTCTTCCGCGATGGCGGAGGGATGCGTAGGGGAGCCGGCCCCGGCAACTCGGGTCATCGTCACCTATTCCCAGCGGAAGAGCTTCGCGGCGACCGAGCTCAGGATCACTGCGATGCCCGCCATTATCGCAATCTGCAGCCAGAAGGGCTGCCCACCCGCGGTGGCGGTGATCTCGCCCGCTTCGGGGGACCATGCCGCGGTGAGAGCCTGCAGACCGGGCGGGACGAACTGGCCGGCCTCGCGCAGCAGGTCGGGCATGAGGGTCCGGGGCAGGAAGGCCCCGCCGAAGAACATCAGCGCCACGAACAGCAGGGTGCCGATCTGGTTCGCGGCACTGCTCGTGCGGACCACCGCCGCGGAGATCATGCCGAGCCCGAGCAGAGCCGCATACCCGACGAGGAAGGCGACCGCGAGCTCCACGGGCCGCGCGGGCGGCGCGATATCCAGCACCGCCCACCCGGCGAAGATCATGAGTGCCGCGGAGACGACCACCGAGGCGAACGCAACGATCATCTGCGCGAGCAGGATGGTGCGTGGATGCGCGGGCGTGGTCGACACCCTGCGCAGGATGCCGCGCTCCCGATACGTCGTGATCACCGCCGGTACGTGCTGCACGGCGATCATCACCATCGCGAACACCAGTGCGGTCGGCGCCCAGATGTCGATGGACCGGAGCCCGCCGGTCTCCGGCGACGACTCCCGCAGCGCCGGGATGGCACCCAGCCCGAGCAGCAACCCGGTCGGGAACAGCACCCCGAAGAGGACGGTGGCGGAGTCACGCAGCAGGAGCTTCGCCTCGATTTTGATCATGTTCGTGAGAGCAGGCATGAGTCAGCCCTCCTTCTGGAACGGTTCTGGAGATTGCGGGGCGCGACCAGTGAAGGCCACGAACGCGTCGTCGAGGTTGCGCCGGTCGAGGCGCAGATCCTCCGCCACGACCTGCGCCCGGGCCAGAGCCCCTGCGACGCTGCTCAGCAGTTGCCCACTGCCGGTGACCAGCCAACGGTCATCGGTGATCGCGACATCGGTCACGTCGCGAAGCTCGGTCAGGACCCTCTTGTCGAGCGGCTGCCGCACCCGGAACCGCACCTGCTGCACCGTGCTCGCCTGGGCTATGAGTCCGGCCGGCGTATCCACTGCGGCAACCCGGCCACCATGAATGACGGCGATCCGGTCGCTGAGGCGCTCCGCCTCGTCCATGAAGTGCGTGACGAGAAGGATCGTGACGCCCGTGTCCCGAACCCGCTCGATGAGGCTCCAGGTGTCGCGCCTGGCCTGCGGGTCCAGTCCCGTCGTGAGCTCGTCGAGAATCGCGACCTTCGGGTTGCCGACCAGCGCCAGCGCGATCGAAAGCCGCTGCTTCTGCCCGCCCGAGAGCGCCTTGTACCGCGTGTGGCGCTTTTCGGTGAGACCCAGGAGCTCCATGAGCTCGCGCCAATCAGCGGGTTTGCGGTAGAAGGAGCTGTAGAGCTCGAGCGCTTCGGCGACCTTGATCGCGTCGGGGAAGCTGCTCTCCTGCAACTGCACGCCGAGTCGTTCACGTACCTGCGCCCGGTCCTTGATCGGGTCGAGACCCAGCACAGAGATCGTTCCCGAGTCGGGTGTTCGCAGACCGGCGATGCACTCGACGGTTGTCGTCTTGCCGGCGCCGTTGGATCCGATGATGCCGAAGATCTCCCCCTCTTCAACGGTGAAGGAGACGTCGTTGACGGCAACCTGCTGGCCGTAGCGCTTGTGCAGGTGTCGTACCTCTAGCGCGGTCATGCCGCGAAGTTACGGCCGCACCGCGCCCCGCCACGTCGACCGTCGCGCCGAAACTCGGGTTGATTCCCGCCTCCACCGATTGGTGGATCTACGGCACCTTCGAAGCGCCCGAAGCCCTGTCGGCTGTCGCCTCATCCACCACTTGGCACGCAGCCAGCGCGACGACGCAGGTGGACCGAGATCCCTCAAGCTCGGAGACTGGTCACCGGTTCGGACTGGTTAACGCCGGTCACATTTCCGGCTACAGCCCAGGTGGCGGTTGGCGTCTCTCCGTGCTCCCGCCGCTCTGTCCGCGGCGCTCATCTCCTGGCGGATCGGGCAGACGCACGAGCCCGCCCGATGCCACATGGATTCGCCGTACCGTTGCGGAGGCGCCCGTTCGACGTTGCAGGAACCGCTCGCCGCCATCTGCACCTGGGCGACGGAGAACAGCCGGCCCACCTGACTAGCTGGCTGTCGACCAGGGGCGCAGGTGGTCCGGCGGGCGAGCCGCCCGCCGTGTCGCAGGGCGCTCATAGAGAAGCGGGCCACCGGGCGCCGCGGTGCCGATTTTCCGGAAAACTTCCGGAAAATAGTTGACGTGCTCGAAACGCCGCTGCAATACTCCGAACGCGTCGACATCAATCTCAGTCGATTGAATCCATGCGTCGTCAGGTGTCACCCGTCCCAAGGAGGACCTGCGCATGTACGCCAGCATCCGCGGCTCCCGCCGCCCGTCCGCCCCCCGAACATCGCGTCTCACCCGGTTGGCCGTGCTCGCTTCCACCGTGGCGCTGAGTGCCGCCGGTCTCGCGGTCGCCGCCACTCCGTCCAGCGCCGCCACCTGCAACGGCTACGTGGGCCTCACCTTCGATGACGGGCCGACCGGCAGCACCAGCGCACTGCTGTCCGTGCTGCGGGCGAACGGCGTACGGGCGACCATGTTCAACGTCGGGCAGAACGTGCAGAGCAACCAGCCCGCCGCGCGGGCCCAGGTCGACGCGGGCATGTGGGTGGCCAACCACAGTTGGAACCACGCGCACATGACCTCGATGAGCCAGAGCCAGATGCAGTCGGACCTCTCCCAGACCAACTCGGCGATCCAGGCGGCGACCGGCGTCCGGCCGCAGTTGTTCCGCCCGCCCTACGGGGAGACCAACTCGACCCTCCAGTCGGTCGCCTCGTCGCTCGGCCTGCGCCAGGTGATCTGGGACGTCGACTCCCAGGACTGGAACGGCGCCAGCGTCAGCCAGATCGTCTCCAACGCCAGCCGCCTCCAGGCCGGCCAGGTGATCCTGATGCACGACGGCATTCAGAACACCCGCGACGCGATTCCGCAGATCATGGCCAACCTGACCAGCCGCAACCTCTGCCCGGGCATGATCTCACCGAGCACCGGGCGGGCGGTGGCCCCGGACGGCACTCCGCCGCCGACCACTCCGCCGCCGACCGGCACGCCGACCACTCCGCCGCCGACCACTCCGCCTCCCAGCGGCGGGTGCACAGCGACGGCGACGACCCCCAACGTCTGGGGTGACCGGTACAACACCTCGGTGACGGTTCAGGGGGCCAGCAACTGGACCGTGGTCGTGGCTCTGACCCCGCCGCAGCGGGTCTCCACCACCTGGAACGGCTCCCCTAGTTGGGACAGCACCGGTTACGTGATGACGATGCGGTCCAACGGCAGCGGCAACACCTTCGGCTTCACCACGATGATGAACGGCAACAGCAGCGCCAGACCTCAGATCCGTTCCTGCACCACGGGCTGATTCCGGTGGCCTGCCCAGGCCACCGGAAAGGGCTCAGGGCTGGGCTCGGTCGAAAGCGGCGGACTTGACGTTCGGGCATCGCCCCATCGCGGCGTTCACGATGGGGCGATGTCGCCGTCCTCACCGTCTGCCACCACACCCCGTGCCAGAGGCCCGGGGCGGGCCGGCTCAGCCCGGAAGCGTGGCCCGCCTGATGTGCACGCTGTTCGCGTCGTCGACGGAGGCGATCACCAGGTCACCGCCGGTCTCCGTCACGGCAACCAGGTCGACGGCCTCGCCCTCGTGCCCGTCGTAGGCGTCGCCGACCTGCCGGAGTCCGTCGTCGAGCAGCACGACACCACCCTCGTGGCCTGAGACGATCCAGGTCCGTCCGGCGGCGGTGACCAGCTCCACCGTGCTGCAACGGCCGTTCCCGTGATCGTCGAACTCGCGGAGGAGTTCGCCGGTCACGGCGTCCCGCAACTGCAGATCGTCCATGCCCGCCGGGTCGAAGTCGAAGTCGTCGGCGCCGACGTCCAGGCCCTGGACGAGCACCGCCCGGCCGTTCAGCACGCCGAGCACGGCGACGTCGGCGCGGTCGCTGAGCTGTAGCGGCTGCCTGACCCGCTCTGCGGCCCATACGTCCCACAGCGCAGCCATGGAATCCGCCAGGCAATCCGCGTCGCCGACGATGTCGCCGTGCACCATCGCCAGCAGTCTCTCGCCGGTTGCGGCCATCGACAGGGATCGGACGGTTTGGCCTACCGGAACCTGGGCCAGCAGTTGGGCCGTCACGATGTCCCAGATTCGCAGCGTCTGGTCCGCTCCGCTGACGCCGAGCAGGCAGCGGCCGCCGATGTCGACAGTGGCCGCCGCATACATCGGATGGTCGCCGTGATGCAGCGGGTCGCCCAGTTTCGCGCCCGAGTTGGCGTCCCAGCGTTGCACCAGCCCTTGGTCGGTGACACCCACCACGATGTCCCGGTCGGGCCCGCCGAAGGCCACTGAGGTGACCGCGCCGCCGGCGTCGAGGGAGTCGATGATTCCCCCGGTGTCCGCGTCCCACAGCCGGATCGTCGCGTCCTCGGAGCCGGAGGCGAACACCGGCTGATCGTTGCGGGTCCCGGCGGCCAATGCGGTTATGAAGTCGCTGTGCCCGATGTCCACCGGCGACGCCTGCAGCATCCACATGGGCGGAGCGCCCTTACTGGCCACCGAGGTCAATGCCTGCCTGTCGTCCAGTTCCCAGTCCTGCGACATCCCGCTCCCATCATCCATGAAGATCGACGGCTAGCTTCCCAGACGGCGGCACGTGACCGTGGGCCGGTCGGGCCGACGTTTGCGGCGCCGTACATCTACGCCAGGGGGTCGCTGCTGATGGCGAGCACCATCCCGACCAGAGCCAGCACGTCCACCGCCAAGAGGAAGAGGTGCACGTGCCGGTACCGGCGCGTCATCGTGCCGGCTACGAGCGTCGCCGGCGTGTGGTTCAAGAGCGCCGCAATCTTGTTCAAGCGCGTCTGGTAATCCCCGGGACGCAGTCGGTTGTGGCCGCCCAGGGCCGGGACCAGGGCGGCAATCGGAATGGGCGCGTGCCCCGAGACCCGCAGCTCGATGTCGAACCCGTCGATCCTGACTCCGTCGGGTCGACCGCCCCGCACGGATCGGGTGACCTTGCAAGGCAGGATCATGATGTGCGCGTGGCGTCGCATGCGCGAGAGGCGCCGGACCGCCGGCGCGGGCGGAGACCCGGGAATTCCGCACGGATTGGTTGGTCCCTCGCTCTCCTTGCCGGCTATGCGTTGTGGAGTTGGGCCGTGCACGGCTGGGCCGACGCCCACGGCTACCGCGGATTGCTCGACGGATGGCGTCCCTGGTATCTCGCCGTCGCCGCCGTGACCTACTGGCCACCCGCGCACGTCTTGTGGTGGTGGATCTACCCGAGGGCTGGGCTCGTTCCATGGATGCGTGAATGACGATGGATGTGATGTGCGTCGAGCAGAAAGCTGCTCACTGCGCGATCGCTGTCGCCTCCAACTCCACCAGCACGTCGGGCTCGAACAGGTGATCGACGCCGATCAGCGAGGCCGGCGGAAGCGGCTGCGGCAGCCCGAGTTCCTCGGCGACGGACTCGATCCCGGCCATGAACGGTCCGATCTTCTCGGGCGTCCAGTCGGTGACGTAGAAGGTCAACCGGACCACGTCCTCGAACGACGAGTCCGCGCCGGCGAGGGCGCGGCCGGTGTTGCGCAGCACCTGCGCGACCTGGCCGGCCAGGTCCCCGGGTGCGACGGGTGAGCCGTCGGCCAGTCGTGCGACCTGGCCGCTGACGTGGATGTGGCGCGATCCGGTGGCCACCGCGACGTGGTGGTACGGCGTGTTCGGCTGAAGACCGGTAGGGCTGAGACGGGTGACGGACATCGGTGCTCCTCCACTGGGCAACTGAGGTTTACCATTGATACCTAGTTGACGGAGGACACTTCAAGGAGACCTGGTTTCATGAGCGATACCGCCACCTCCGGTACGGGCGAGCTGCGCATCGACGCACCGCACCGCGAGCTGCTCGACCAGGTGCTGGACAAGTGGTCGCTGAGTGTCCTGAACGAGCTGTGCGAGCGCCCGTGCCGCTTCAACGAGCTGCGCCGCGCGATTCCGGCGGTGACGCAGAAGTCACTCACGGCGACTCTGCGGCGGCTCGAACGCAACGGCATCGTCGAACGTCACGTCGTGGCGACGCGCCCGGTCGCGGTCGAGTATCGGATCACCCCGCTGGGCAAGACGCTGCGCGCACCTGTCGACGTGCTGCTCGAATGGGCCGACGCCCACATGGCACAGATCGAGCACGCCCGGCAGGCATTCGACGCCGAGCTGGAGTGACAACCGGGGCGGCACCGCACGGCTCCGCCCCGGCGTCGCGTGTCACTCGCAGACCATGCCGTCGTTGTCCCGGTCGATGTACCAGTAGTACTCCGGATCCTTGCCCTGCCGGTACGGGCCGTACCCGTTGGCGTTCGCCTCCTTGCAGGTGCCGAAGCGCGGGTCGTTGCCGCCGCCGCCCGAACTGCCGCCGCCGGTGCTTCCGCCGCCGGAGTCGCCGTTGCCGCCACTCGGCTCACATGCCTCGCCGTCGAGGTCGCGATCCAGCCCGGTCCGGTACCCCGGCTGGCCGCGCAGCAGCGGCGCCTTGCCGGCTGCGCGTACGGCATCGCAGTTCTTGTAGTAGACGGCGGGCTTCGTGGTCTTGCGCGGGCTCGGCTTCGACGCGGGCTTCGCGGTGGCCGGCGCGGCCGTGGTGGGTGACGGCGACGGCTCGGGCGACACGGTGCTGACCTCGGGCGCCGGGGCCGTGGTGGTGGGCGCCGCCACTGTCGGCACCCCCTGGGCCACCTTCTCCGGCGATCCGCTCGGCTCGGAAGTGGCGCATCCGGTCATGCCGATGCCCAGCAGCGCGCCGCTGCAGGCGAGGCCGAGGAACACCTTGATCGCAGCCGGCCGGCGGCTCCACCACGACGGCCGTGGCGGTGCCGAGAGCGGGATGCCGGGCTTGTCGGGCAGCGGCGCCTGTTCGCGCCGCGGATTCTGGGGAGGGAGTTCGGTCACAGCGGGCAGTGTGGAGCGACGCCTGCGGCCCGCAGTGTCGCTGAGCCGACAGACCGGACCTTACCGGCGTGATAAGCGACGAAACGGTCGGCGTCGGCCGGAGCATCGGCATCGATGCGGCGGATGATCGGACTCGGCCCCTCGCCGAACGGCCGACGGCGAGAGGGGCGCCGGATCAGGCGTACGGCCGGGTTGTCAGCCGTCCCGCTGCCGCCAGCCGCTCGACGGCGGCCCGGTGCGGAACCGCGTGACTGGTACGACCACCCACGCCGGTCGTGGTGACCGCGGTGAACAGCGAGTTGAGCAGCGCCTCCTCGACCGCGTCCAGCACGCAGGCGAACACCGGATCGATCGCGCCGTCCGGGATCGGCTGCTGATCCGACGTGGTGAACGAGATCGCGTAGTCCCCGCTGGTGTTGCTGAACGACGCGCCCACCCGGGCCATCGCGAACACGGCCCGGCGGGCGAGCCGGCGGAGCTGGCGCGCGTCCACTGGTACGTCGGTCGCCACCACGATCATGCACGAGTTGCCGGGCGGCTCGGTCCGGTCGGCGGCCGGGACCAGCTCGTGGACGGGTAGCGGCACGCCGAGCGCGGTGAGGACGCCGCCGAAGTTGGACTGGACAAGCGCGCCGACCGTCCGTGTGTGGCCGGCGGCCCGGACCGTGCGGGACGAGGTGCCGATGCCCGCCTTGTAACCCAGGGCGGTGGTGCCGGTACCGGCGCCGACGCAGCCTTCGGCGGGGAGTCCGCCGCTCGCCCCGGCGAGTGCCGCCAGGACGTGGGCCTCCGTGACGGGGCGGCGGCGGATGTCCGACAGGTGCCCGTCGTTCGTCTCACCGACCAGCGGGTTGAACGACAGCCCGTCCGGCCGGCGCTCCATCAGGTGACCGAGCAGCGCGTCCGCCGCCCGGAACACCGACAGCGTGGCGGTCAGGACCACCGGAGATTCGAGTACGCCGAGTTCGTCCACCTGCGTCGAGCCGACGAGCTTCCCGTGGCCGTTGCCGGTGTACACCGCGGCGGGCAGCGTCCACCGTCCGGGGCCGAGCCCGCTCGGCACGATCGCGGTGACGCCGGTGTGCAGGTCGGCGCTGTCGTCGACGGTGGTGTGACCCACCAGGACGCCGGGGACGTCGGTGATCGCGTTGTGCGGCCCGGTGGGCAGCGACCCGACGACGATCCCGAGGTCGCGGGCGCGCCGGCTCAGGACGCCGCTGCCCGGATCGCCTGGACGATGCCGGTCGGGGTGTAGTCGTCGGGGACGCCCTCGACCAGGATGATGTCGCCCTCTATGTGCCGCGAGCGCAGCGGCGCGATCTCCTGGTAGGCGGGCGAGTCCCACCAGGCCCGCGCCTCCGCGATGCCCGGGAAGCCGAGCATCACGACGGCGCCGTGCCAGGCGCCCTCCTTCACCTCGTGCGGCGTGGCGTGCACGAGGAAACGGCCGCCGTGCGGAGCGAGGGTGCCGGGGAGACGCTCGATGTACTCGGCGATGTCCGGATGCGGGGCGGCGTCCTGGAGGTGGGCGATGGCGTACGCGGGCATGGTGTCCTTCCGGCCGTCGAACTCCGAACGCCGATCCTGACACAGCGGTCAGCACGCTTTCTCGCCCATTTCGGTGAACTCGTCCAGCGGGACCGTCCGCACCACCTCCCCGCTGTCGTCGAAGTCGGTCACCAGGACCGACCCCGGCCGTAGCTCAGCCAGTTCGGCGATCCGGAAGTCCACGCCCTCGGTCCGGAAGCTGTTGTCGTGGGTGGCGCCGGAGACCCGGAACGCCGCCTGTGCGTCGACCACCGGCCCGGGCGGAAAACCCTCAAGGGGTACGAGGGCAGGCGCGGCCGCCTCGCGTGGCACGTCGTACTTCCGTCTCGGCCGGTACGGTCGCTCCGACATCGGCGCACCGGCCGACTCCGTCACTGAGTTGAGCACCACGACGTCGGGCGGCCGGTCCGCGCACCAGGCGAGCACCGCGTGCGGCCGGCCACGGGCGTCCACTGTGAGGCCGGTGACGCCCTTCACCTCCGGTGTGCAGGCGGTCAGCCCGGCCAGCACGATCAGGGCGGCGGCCGGTGTCGCGACGGCCCGGCGTGTCCTCGTACCCCTTGGCGTGGCCATGCTCCGACGGTGACAGCGCCGTGTCACTCCGCGATCCGCGTTCGGTTGCGGCCTGGTGACGATGGTGTGCGCTCAGGCCCCGGACGCCACGGACGCGACGGCGGCGTGCGGACGGTGGGCCTCGTCGTCGAGGCGCGTCAGGCGCTCGACCTCCGCGAACCCCGCCCGCCGCAGGCGCGCGGAGAACTCGTCCACCGGCCAGCGGTACGCGGTGGCGACCTTGTGGTCGAAGGCGCCCACCTCGTCGCCGACGAAGATGCCGGCCACGAGCCGTCCACCCGGCACGATCGCGCGGCGGAACTCCGCCAGCACGCCGTCGAGTTCCGGTGGCGGGAGGTGGATCAGCGAGTACCAGGCGAGGATGCCGGCGACGGAGTGGTCGGGGACGGCGAGGTGGTCCAGCGACCCGAGCCGGTACGCGCCGTCCGGATGCGTCGCCCGCGCGTGCGCGACGAACTCGGGAACCATGTCGATCCCGGTGGCGTCGACGCCGAGCGAACGGAGATGGCCGGTGAGATGACCGGGCCCGCATCCGAGGTCGAGCACCGGACCGGTCCGGACGGTCAGGTGCCGGCCGATGAGCGCGAGGTCGTCCGCGTGCACCTTGCCGGTGGTGCCGAACAGTTCGATGTAGAGCGTCGCGACCGCCCCGTACGCCTGCCGTACCCGTGTGTGGTCCACCCGTCGACCATAGAGGTCGGACGCCTTCGCCGCATTTACCGGATGAATGAGATGAATGAATGGAAAAGTCGTCGTAAAGCCGCCGCCCGGTGAGGAATCGATAGCTTTCCGTCACTGAAGTTTCTATCCTTGAAGAATCCGATCGCCAGCAGCGGAAGGGGCGGCATGCCGCGCCGTTCGAGCCTCAGCTATCGAGATGCGTTACGACTGCTGGCCCCGGGCAGCACGCGCATCACCGAGACCGACAAGGTCGTCAGCGCGGGGATCCTGGGCGCCGGAGCCCTCTCCCACGGTACGGCGCTCGCGTTGCTCGGCCCGAAGAACGCACTCGTGCAGCTCGTCCGGGACGCCACCGGAAACCAGGCCGGCCGCATCCGGACGACCGGCGGGAAATCGTATTACGAGTTGCTGGAGGCGAGCCACACCGTGCTGGCGCTCTCCGCGTTCTTCGACGGTTTCCGGGACGAGGTCGGGCCGGGTTTCGACAGGCTGGAACTGACCGACGAGGAAAAGGTCGGCATGGTGCCGGCCGAGCGGCGGCACCACACGCTTCCGCAGGAGATCGACGGCGGCTACTTCCCGTTGCCCTCCTCGGTGTACGGCATGGACGACACCCGCCGGGACGTCGAGGTCGCGTACGTCAGGCTCTACGACGCCACCATCGCGTTCTGCGAGGGCCTGGCCGCCTGGCCGTCGGTGCGGCGCGGGCTCGACCTCACGTCGCTGCGCTCCCGCGTGGTGACCCGGGCCATGTCGCACTACCAGGACCGCTTCGACCGGCTCGCCACGGACCTCCCCGAGTTCGGGTTCCGGATGATGCGGGAGGCGATCGAGCACAACCTGAGAGACAACCGCACGCTGACCACGGAGGTCTCGGCCCGGCTCGACGCGCTGGCGGAGCTCTACCGCAACCTCGCCGAGCTGTCCGGGCCGGTCGCCGCCGACCGGCCCGACCTGCTCCGCGAGTCCCTCGACCGGCTCACCGGCTCGCTCGCGGCGGTGTTCCGGCAGCCGCTGCTGCGGATCAAGGACGTCGACTTCCACCTGCGGCTGCCGAACGTGGACAGCGGCTTCATCAGCCCCGACTTCCGGGCCGCCGAGTACGGCAAGCACACGTCACCCGAGCGGGAGGCCTGGTGGGACGACCAGCCGCGCCGGGGTGACCTCGTCGGGTTCCTCTCCCGGTACCTGACCGACCCGGCGAGCCTGCACCGTCCGCTGCTGCTCCTCGGCCAGCCGGGCGCCGGCAAGACGCTGCTGACCCGGGTGATCGCGGCCCGGCTACCGGCGACCCGCTTCACCGCGATAGTGGTGCCGCTGCGCCGGATGTCCGGGGACACGTCGCCGACCGAGCAGATCGAGGCCGCGATCGAACAGGTGATGGACGAGCGCATCCGCTGGGCGGACCTGCGCCGGGCCACCCAGCACACCACAGTCGTGGTGATCTTCGACGGGTTCGACGAGCTGGTCCAGGTCACCGGCACCGCCCACTCGCAGTACATCGACCGGGTGGCCGAGTTCCAGGAGGCTCAGTGGGACCTGGGCTACTCGATCATTCCGATCATCACGTCCCGGATCCTGGTGATGGACCGCGCCAGCGTGCCGCAGGGCACCGTGCTGGTCCGGCTGGAAGACCTGACCGACGCCCAGGTGACCGCCTGGCTGGCCGCCGTCAACGCGGCCAACGAGGACCGTCCCGGCTACCGCCGGCTGTCCGCCCGTGAACTGCTGTCGCACGGCGAGCTGGCCCGCCAGCCGCTGCTGCTCACGCTGCTCGCGATCTACTACAACGAGCACTGGGCCGACCGCCGTCCCGGCGCCGCCATCTCCCGGTCCGACCTGTTCACCGGCCTGCTCACCGCGTTCATCAGGCGGCAGGTCAGCGAGAAGGCGCCGACCGCGCTCGCGCACCACGAGCGGGAGGCCCGCGAGCACCAGCTCCGGCGCGACCTGGCGATCACCGCGTTCGCCATGTTCAACCGCAACCGGGAACTGGTGAACCGGGCCGCGCTCCGCCTCGACCTGGACTGCTTCGGCTCCCGCAGCGGTGACGGCTCCCGGTTCGAACTCGGCGACGTGCTCGGCCCGGAACAGCTGGTCACCGCCGCGTTCTTCGTGGTGTACGGCCCGGACGACGTGCAGGGCGAGGACGCCCGGCGCACGTACGAGTTCCTGCACACCACGATCGGGGACTTCCTGATCGCCGAGTACGTCGTCGGGGCGTTGCGGAGCCTGGCCGAGCTGCGCCGGCACACCCGCAGCCCGGCCGGCTTCGGCTATCAGCTGGACACCGGTCAGTTCCGGGCGCTGCTCTCCCACCAGCCGCTGGTCAAGCGGGAGGCGCTGGTCGAGTTCGCGCGGGATCTCAGCTCCCGCCATCCGCAGGAGCGGGACGCGATCGTGGAGACCATCGCCGGCCTGCTGGCCGAGGCCCGGCAGCGGACCGACCTGGCCGGCGTGGACGGCTACCGGCCCGCGCCGTACGACCCGGTGCGGCTGCTCGCCGCGTACACCGCGAACCTGGTCGCGCTCGCCGCGCTGGTGTCACCCGACGGCGTACGTCACACCGACCTGATGGACGAGGCGACCTGGGTGTCCACGGTCCGGCTGTGGCGGGCGGGGCTGGACGAGAAGGGCCAGCTCGCGATGATCAGTTGGCTCAACCGGGACGCCGACGGCCGGATCATCGCCGAGCGGCGGCGCGAACGCCGGGGGGAGACGGTGAACGTGGCCGCCGAGGAGGCGCGGCTGCTCGGCGACATCACCACCTACGGCCAGTTGCAGGCGGGCGCGCGGACGTGGCGCGGCCAGCAGCCGGACAGCTTCGAGGCCGGCCGGTTCCACGCCGACCTGGTGTCGCTCGCCACCCGCCGCTGGCCGGTGCCGTCCCTGCACCAGCTCATCCTGTACGACGAGCGCAGCTACCGGCGGCTGTGGGCGCGTGCCGTCGAGTCACCGGAGGCGGTGTCCAGCACGAGCGCCACGGTCCTGCTGGAATGCCTCGCCGAGGACGGCGCGCAGTTGCCCCGCGAGGTGGTGTGCGGACTGACCCGGGTGGCGTTGAGCCGGCTGCCCGACTCGCCCACCGCGCCACCCGAGCTGATCATCTCGTGTCCGTACCTGATCGACGAGTTCCCGGAGCTGGTCGACTCGCTCGGCACGACCGACGACCACGCGGTGCTGCACGCCCTCATCCTGCGGCACGGGCTGCACCGGCTGCCGCAGCGGTACGTGCCCCGGGTCCGGCGGGTGCTCGCCGACATCGAGGACCGGCTCGCGGAGCTGCCGCTGGAGGACGGCGTGGTGTCGGCCGAGATGGCCGAGCAGTTCGCCGCCGCGCGGGTCGACAACCGCACCGCGCTGTGGCTGCTGATGGCGTTGGACGAGTACGCCGACCTGGCCTGGCCGAAGATCCCGCCGAAGACGATGCACGCCCTGCTCGCGCACCGGCTGCCGGACGAGTTCCTCGACGAGGCGAGCCTGTGCCGCCTGCTCCTGGACTATCTGCGGGCCCACGACCGGGTGCCCGCCGAGGTCTCGCTGGCGTCAGCCCTCGACACGCTGCGCGCCGCGGTGTGACCCCGTACCGCCACCACCCGTCCGGAGGCCCCGATTGGCACACTCGCCCAGGCACCGAGAGCACATCGTCCGGACGGGAAGGAGGAACCTGGCGGTCGACATCGCCGGGGCGGAACGCGGCTGGCCCGTGTTCCTGATGCACGGCACACCCGGCAGCCGCAACGGTCCACGACCACGGTCCATCGTGCTGTACCGGCTCGGCGTACGGCTGATCTCGTACGACCGGCCGGGTTACGGGGGCTCCAGCCGGCTGCCCGGCCGCCGCGTCGCGGACGCCGCGGCGGACGTCGCGGCCATCGCCGACGACCTGGGCCTGGACGGGTTCTCGGTGGTGGGGCGCTCCGGCGGCGGTCCGCACGCCCTGGCCTGCGCCGCGCTGCTGCCGGACCGGGTACGGCGGACCGCGGTCCTGGTCGGCCTCGCCCCGGCCGGCGCGACCGGGCTGGACTGGTTCGGCGGCATGACCGACGCCAACGTGCGCGACTACGGCGCCGCCGAGCACGACGTGCCGATGCTCGCCGAGCAGTTGCGGCTGCGGGCCGAGCGCACGATGGACGACCCGGGCTCGCTGCTGGCGCTGCTGGTCGGGCAGATGACCGAGGCCGACCGGCGGGTGGTGGCCGGGGTGCCGATCCGCCGGCAGCTCACCGACGCCTATGCCGAGGCGCTGCGCCAGGGGCCGCACGGCTGGATCGACGACGTGCTGGCACTGCGCGCCGACTGGGGCGTCACGCTCCCGGACATCCGGATGCCGGTACGTCTCTGGCACGGCGCGGACGACAACTTCGCCCCGGCCAGCCACACCCGCTGGCTGGCCGAGCAGATCCCCGGCGCGCAGTTGCACGTGCAGCCGCGCAGCGCGCACTTCGGCGCGGTGGAGGTGCTGCCGGAGATCCTCGCCTGGCTGGCCGATCCGGTGGAGCGGGCCACCGTCAGATCGGATGCGGGTCGATGATGCGCCGCTGCAACCGGTTCTCCCGGAGGGTTTCGACCGCCGGGTGGCTCTCGCCCAGCCGGTAGGTCAGTTCGCGGGTGACCGCCTCCAGCTCCGCCCGCCGGCCGCCCTCCACCCGCTCCTGCATCACCAAGAGGTTCGCCCGGCAGCGCAGTGTGTTCGGGTGGTCGCGGCCGAGCATCCGGTCCAGGCCGTCGTGGGCACGTCGCAACAGCGCCAGCGCCTCCAGGTCCGCCGCCTCCCGGCCTTCCGGCGGGTCGGGCTGCTCGGCGATGCAGATGGCCTGGTTCATCCACCCCGAGAGGGGGTACGGGTGGTCGTCGCCCAGCACGTCGGCGAGCGCGTCGGCGGACTGGCCGGCGAGCTGCCGGGCCTCGGCGAAGTCCCGGGCGCGGCGGGCCACCATGGCGAGGTTGACCAAGCAGACGAGCGTCAGCGGGTGCCCCGGGCCGAGGTTGTTCTGGTAGACGCGGTGCACTTCGGTCAGTTCCCGGCTGGCCCGCTGGAACAGGTCGACGGTGAGCAGGTTGACGGACAGGCTCAGCCGGCAGGTCAGCGTCTCCGGGTTGTCCGGCCCGAACCGCTCGTTCAGCAGCTCGTACGCCGCTTCGAGGAGTTTGCCCGCCTCGACCGCGTGCCCCGCCGAGCGCAGCGACACCGCCAGGTTGGTCTGCGCGCGCAGGGTCATCAGGTGCTCGGCACCGGCCGTGCGCAGCAGGTCCCGGTGGACGCCGCGGAGCCGGGCGATGGACTGCTCGTAGTCGCCGGCGTCGCGCATGTCTATGCCCACGTACGCGGACGAGGCGAGCGTGTCCGGGTGGTCCTCGCCGAGGATCGCGCGGCGCCCGGCCAGCACCATCTCGTCGTTCTTGCGGGCCTCCCGGAAGTCGCCCATCAGGCGCTGGGTGGTGGCGAGGTTGTTCAGCGCGACGAGGGTGCGCGGGTGCTCCTCGGTGAAGTTCCGCTTCCACGCGTTGAACGTGATCTCGTCCAGGCGTAGCGCCTCGTTGTACTTGCCCATGCCGCGCAGGTCGCGGGCGAGCCCGCCGGCGGTCATCAGGGTGTGCGGGTGGTCCTCGCCGAGCAGTTCCCGCTGGGCCGCGAGGACCTCCTCGTCCAGCGCCCGGGACTCGGTGAACTGCCCGAGGAAGGCGAGGATGTTGGCGAGGTTGAACTGCAGGTGCAGCAACTGCCGGCGCAGGTCGTCGCGCGCCCGTGCGTCGGTCTCCTCGGCGAGCATCTGCTCCCAGGTCTGCGCGACCTCCTCACCGAGCCGCCGGCCGGTCTCCAGGTCGCCGCGCAACTGGAGGTAGCGGACCCGGTCGATCATCAGCGCCCGCACCTCCACCCGGTGGCTCAGCGGCGCCTTCGACGCCTCCAGGTGCGGCCAGATGACCCGGAACCGGGGCCAGCCGTCGGGGTCGTCCACCTCGCCCTCGGGACGGGCGGCGGCGAGCACGAGGTGGACCTGGCGGCGCGCCTCGTCGAGTTCCTCCTCGGTCATCCGGGACCGGACGGCGTGCTGCAGCAGGCGGTGCATGAGCACCAGGCCGCCCCGGCCCCGCTCGCCGCCGGACGGGCTCTCGGCCCGCAGGTCGACCCGGACCAGGGCGAGCCGGTTGGCCTGCTGCACCAGTTGCTGGCGGACCAGCCGTTCCTTGGCCTGCGGGTGGAACGGCACCAGCGCCTCGGCGAACTCGTCGCTGTAGACCAGGTCGGCGGAGATCTCCGGCGCGAACACCGAGCACAGTTGCAGCACCCGGTAGGCCGCCGGGTTCCGGGTCCGCAGGTGGTTGAGCGACAGCTCCCAGGTGGCCTCCACGGAGACGTTGCTGTTCGGTTCCATCACCGCGCCCGGCCCGAACTTGGCGATCTCGGTGAGGTAGCTGTCGACCGAGTGGCCGGTGTCGGCCAGCCACGCCGCGGCGGCGGTCACGGCGATCGGCAGGTCGCCCAGCAGGGCGGCGATCCGGTCGGCCTGGTCGACGCGCATTGTCGGCACCCGCTCGGTGAGGTGCTGGATGCTCTCCGCGCGCTTGAACACGTCGACCGGGATCGTGGTGGCCCGCTCGACCCACTGCAGGTTCCGGGACGTGATGACGACGTGGCCCTTGCCGTCCGGCACGTACGGCAGGACGCCGTCGACCTCGTCGGCGTTGTCCATGATCAGCAGCCACCGGAGGTCGGTGCGGCGCAGCGCCTGGAGCACCAGCCGGGCGTTCTCCCGGTTCGATTCCGACGACGGCACGCCCAGGTAGGGCGCGAGGTCACCGATGGCGGACTCGATGAACGGCACCTGGTCGGCGTCGATCCACCACACCATGTCGTACGCGGCGCGGTAGCGGTGGGCGTACTCCAGCGCGAGCTGGCTCTTGCCGATTCCGCCCATGCCCTGCAACGCCACCGGCCCGGTGCCGGAGAGCACCACCTTCGGGCTGCTGCGCAGCAGCGTCCGCAGCTCGCGCAGGTCCGCCTCACGGCCGGTGAAGCGCTTGTTGCGGCCCGGCACCTCGAACACCGTGTTGTCCCGGCCGGGGAACCGGGGACCGGTAGGCAGTTCCAGGTCGGCGGGCACACCCTCGCGGCCGACCAGGCGCAGGATCCGCGCGGCGGCGGTACGCGCCTCCAGCCCGGCGACCGATACGGTGTGCGCGGCCGGCACGTTCGCCAGGCGCCGCACGTCGGCCACGTAGACGACGAGCGGCACCTGGTCGGGCGAGCGGTCCGGCGCGGCGAGCACCGCCTCCTCGTTGGCGTTCGCCTCGGAGACGATGATCAGCTCCCGGGCGGTCCGGGGCGCCTCGTCGTCGGTGAACCACGGGTCGGTCACCCGGACGTCCGCCGAGACCAGCAGGTGCCCGATCCACTCCGCCCACACCCGGTCGTACGGGGCGTGGCGGAGCATGATCTCGTTCTCCACCGAGTTGGAGGTACGGGTGAACCGGGCGTTGACCCGCTCGCGGATCGCGCTGCTCATCGGCGGCAGCGACTCCACCTCGCCCCGGGTGATCTCCCGGGCCAGCAACTCGTACGCGGACAGCAGCGACCCGTTGACGCCGGGCTGGTCGGCGAACGTGGCGAGCAGTTCCTCGTACGCGTAGAACGCCTGGTAGGGCACCTGCATCCGGGCCCAGTACCGGTCCCGTTCGGCCTCGCTCATGGCGCTGGGCAGACCACTGAAGCGCTGCCGCGCCACCGCCCGCCCGGTGTCCGCCTTGACCTTCTCCGCCGGGTCGATGCGCATCGGCACCGGCAGCACCCGGATCCGTCGCGACCCGTACCGGTGCTCGACCAGTCGCGCCACCTTCGCCGCGCCGGTGATGCCCTGCTCGCTGAGGGTGAAGCAGGTGACAAGCACGTCCGGCAGCTGGATGGTGCAGATGTCGGCGACGTCGGAGAACCCGGTGCGGCTGTCGATCAGCACGTAGTCGTAGTTGCGCTTCATGTCGGCGCGCAGCGCGTCGAAGAAGTAGCCGCCGCCCTGCCGCTCGTAGAACTCGTCCCAGTTCATCCCGGCGAGCGCGCCCGCGTAGTCGTTGTTCTGCTGGCCCGCGCCGAGGAAGTCCAGCGTCCCGTCACCGGGGAAGTTGGACCAGTTCAGCGAGAACGAGTACTTGTGCACCCGGGCGTACTGCTCGTGCCAGCGGTCGTCGCCCTTGTCCTGCTTGGTGGTGGTCGCCCACTCGTACTCCCGGATCAGGTCGATCACCCCGCCGGTGCTCTCCAGCGCGTCCCGGTCGATGAACGGCGCGAAGAAGCGCGACAGGCCGGGGGACTCCAGGTCCCAGTCGACGGCGAGCACCCGCTTGCCGTTGGCGGCGAGGATCCAGGCGACGTTCGCCAGCGCCATCGTCCGGCCGGTGCCGCCCTTGTAGGAGTAGAAGGTGACGACCTGTCCCTCACGTCGGGTCATGTGTCCACTCCCTCGTCGGACGGCGGGTTCTCCCAGAGCCGGGGCTTGTTGATGGGCGGTCCCGGTGGCGGGTAGGTCGGTCCCGCCTCCAGGTAGCGGCGTCGCATCCGGCGGACCAGATCGTGGATCTCGGTCCGCCAGTCGTCCCACGTGGTTATCTTCAGCGGGCGTGTGGTGGCGGAGAGCATGGTCACCGCCCGGTCGAGCAACCCGGCCGCGTGCGAGCGGTGGGCGTGGTGGGCGTCCTCGCTGATCAGCACGACCCCCACCCAGCCGTGCAGGCAGTCGACGGCCGCCTGGACGGCCTCCGCGCCGTCCGGCGTCTCGACCACCAGAGGATCGATCATGAGTACGCCCGGACAGGACCGGAACAGTCCGGCGTCGGGGACGAAGTCGCGGACGTCGATCGGCATCCGCAGTCGCTGCACCGCGTCGGTCACGTCCTCGATCACCGGTGGCCGGCCGCGGAACGGGCGCCACCGGCCGGCGTGGGTGTCGGACCGGCCGTTGAGCCGCCCCAGGTCGGCCGGTTGGTCGGGTGCGATCACCACCGCCCGGAACGGCACCTCGCTGGTCGGGGACGACGGCAGGTCGGTCGGGCCGGTCGGCGGTTCGGCCGGTTGCAGCGGCGTGTGCTCGGCGGTGTCGACGATGTGCTGCGCCAGGCGGCCCAGCACCTCCTTGTAGGCGTCCTGGAACTTCTGGAGCCGGCAGAGCGCGCTCATGCCGTTCGCGGCGTACACGTCCACGTCGGCGGCCATCGCCACGGCCCGGGCCTGGTCCGGCGCGTGGAGGGCGGCGGGCGACGGGATCCACAGGACCGGCAGGATGTTGTCGCCGTCCGGCGGGCGGCCGGCCCGGATGAGCCGTTGCCGGAACCACTCCCGTTCCCGGCGCGAGTCGTCCCGGTTGAGGTAGTCCGGCGAGTACAGCGGGACGAACACCTCGGCCTCGGCCAGCGCGGTGCGTTTTCGTTCCGTCCGGGCCTCCGGCGGCCGCACCATGAAGTCGGCGAAGCCCTGCCGGCGTACCCGGTCGCCGGGCCGGCCGTCGATCGCCAGGTTGAGATCGTGATAGAAGCGGCGGACCCAGTGGTCGCCCGGGGTGCGGTCGTTGTGTGTCGGCGGGGGGACATAGCTGAGGAAGAAATAGGGCGGGCCCGGCAGCGTGGGCCGCTCAGAGGTCACGACGACACGACCGTTCCACGGGACGAGTGTCTGACCCCCAACCGGTAACGATCACGCGCTGCTCCCCAGTCGACACGATGCGGCGTCTATCGATCAGGGTAGAGAGGTTGCGCTCGGGTTACCAGGCCCTCACCGTCCGATGTGGGCGTCCATCCAGGCGACGGCGGCACCGACCGCGTCGGATATCGGCAGCAGCCGGGCCGGTGCGTCACCGACCGTCCCGTGCCGGGTGAACGCCGCCCGGTCGAGTTCCGCGCCGATGGCCGGGAAAGGGGCCGCATCCAGGTGCGGAGCCTCGAAGTCGAGCCGTTCCCGGCGGCCGTCGCGCAGCACGTAACAGCGGTACGGACGACGCGGCGCCGGACGGCGCAACCGGTACTCGGCGAGGTGCAGCGCGGTGCATGTCGCATAACCGACACCGAGCAGCAGCGTCCGGGCGCCGGCCGCCTCCAGGGCGGCGAGCGGGGACCGCTCCCCGAGATGGGAGTCGAGGTCGTGGACGCGCATCAGCTCCGCCGCCCGCGGCCCCCACGCGCTGAACGACGTCTGCGGGTGCCGGCTGCGGACCGCGCCGGGCAGCCGGCGTACGTGCTCGGCGAACGCGCCGACCCCGAACGACGGCGTCACGGCCGGGTCGAAGCCGGGCATCCGTTCCTCGTACGCCAGACGTTCCTCGTCGGTGAGCCCGGCGGTCGCGGCCTGGTACGCGGGGCTGCTCACCGAGTTGTCAGGGGTCTGCGCCGGGACCACGACGGTGCCGGACGGGCCGACGGCGGCCCGCAGGGCGTCGGCCAGCGTGGCCGGCCCGCCGTCGACCGGTCCGAGCGCGCGCAGGGAGCAGTGCACGAGCACCACGTCGCCGGGGCCGAGCCCGAGCGCGCGCAGGTCGGCGGTGAGCGTGTCGACCCGGTACGCGGGCGGGACGGCGGTGGTCACGACGGCCACCCGGACATCGAGCGGGCGACCTGCCGGACCAGCCGCGAACCGGCCGGGGTGAGCGCGTCAGCCCGTTGCAGCGCGCCGATCGCCTCGGCCGTCCAGTCGCGGTACCGGCGGTAGACCGCCTGCGCGCCGTCGACCTGACGGTCGGCCCGGATCCGCCAGATGTCGGCCACCGCCACGTGCGCGTAGATGCCGTGCAGGACGGCCTCGGCGGGCCGCGGGTCGGGCCGCCAGCCCACTGTGATGTCGATCGGGCGGGTGCCGTCGACCAGGTCGCAGACGTCCAGCAGCGCGTTCATCTTGCTGTGCTGGAACTCGTGCACGAGCAGCACCGCGAGCGAGCCCGCGTCGGTCTCCGTGGCCGCGACGCCGCCGAACGCCTGCCGCGCGGTCGACGCCTCGCTGACACCCGCGCCGCTGCGCCGCAACGGGACCACGGCCCGCAGCCCGGTACGCAGTTCCTCGGCGTGGCCGGGCACCTCGTCCCGGATCACCTGCCACGCCGCCGCGAACGTCTCGGCCCAGCGCGCGGCGCCCGCGTCGTCGAGCCGGTCACCGGCGGGCAGCCGGTGGCAGTCGCGGTGCGGGTCGCCGTCCTCCAGCAGGACGCTCACGTCCGGCGTGGCGAGTACGCGGGTCGGCCACCACCGGGGCGCGTCCCCGGGCGTCCCGGGGCGGATCGCCACGCTCACGTCCCCGGCGGTCACCCGCAGCGAGCCCGGGCCGGTCTCGACCCGTGCGGTGCCGTCGCCCACCTCGGGCAGCAGCACGGTGCCCACCGTCGGCAGGTGCAGGCGGCCGGATCGCACCGGCACGTCGAGGCGTACCGCGGTGCCGGCGTCGAGCGCGGCGGCGGCCGCGAGCGCGCTCAGGTAGTCGGGCCCCTGCCGGGCGCCGGTGCCAGTGCCGGCGAGGCAGTCGACAGCCCACGCCCGCACGTACGGATGGGCCGCTATCCGGGCCACGGAATCCGGCGCACTACGGTCGAGCGCGGTCAGCGCCTCCCAGCCGTCGGCTCCGGCCCCGCCGGCCGGCAGCCGGTCGGCCACCTCGGCGAGCAGCGCACGGACGATGGCGATCTGTGCCTCCACGAGCCGGCCGATGGCGACCCGGTCGCCGGTCGGCGCCGCGAGGCGGTCGAGGAAGTCGTCGGGCAGGCCGGCGTCGAGCCGGACGGGTGCCGGTCGGTTCTCGTTCACGTGCACGATCAGCTCTTTCAGATCAGCGCAGTAGACACTCGGATGGTCGAAGTGCCCGGCGCCGTACCGGTGGGCGAACAGTCCGCCGCCGCACTGGTCGACCACCGGACACCGCCGGCACTCGTCGCTGAGACCGGCCCGGCCGGAGCGGCGGCGGGCCAGGAGCGGGCTGGCCGCGACGTCGTCGGCCGCGTGCGAGAAGACGGTCATACCGGTGGCCGGCGCGCCGTCGTACGCGGTCTTGAGCGAGTCCGCCTGCTCCCACTCGCCGTCCGTCTCGATCACCGCCAGGTCGACCGGATCGAGACCGAGCCACTCGGTGCCGCTGGGTCCGCCCACGGCGGTGGACAGCAGCGAGTCGAAGAGGCGGACGGCGACCGGCCGGCCGTCCGCCCGCCAGCGGTCGTAGACCGCGCGCAGCCAGCCCGCGTACGCGGTACCGCCACCGACCGGCCGCCACGGGGGGTCGTCCCAGGTGGCGTGCGGGAGCAGGAAGTCGATTCGCGGTGGCTCCTGGGCGAGCAACGACTCGTAGACCGCTATCGGGTCGTTGCGCACGTCCACCGTGCACAGCAGGCCGGCGTAGATCCCCCGGTACGCCGGGCGGCGCAGCAGGGCGAGCGCGCGCAGTACCTGGTCGTAGCTGCCGGCGCCGGACCGGAAGCGCCGGTGCCGGTCGTTGGCGGCCCGGTCGCCGTCGAGCGATACGCCCACCGCGACGTCGTGGTCGGCGAGCAGGTCGCAGAACCGTTCGGAGAGCAGCACGCCGTTGGTCTGCATGCCGATCCGCAGCCGGGTGACCGGGCCGATGACGCGCCGCAGGTCGGCGAGCACCTGACCCAGTCGTTCGGGGCCGAGGAGCAGCGGCTCACCGCCGTGCAGGACGACAGTGACGTCCGGCAGCCGGTGGGCGGCGGCATGCTCGGCGATCCGTCCGGCCGCGGCCCGGAGCACGTCCGGCGTCATCCGCACCGGGCGGCGGCGCCAGCTCTGGTCGGCGTGTTCGTAGACGTAGCAGTGGTCGCACGCCAGGTCACACCTGGCGTGCACCTTCAGGACGAACTCGGTGAGCGCCGCGCGGGCCGGCCCCGGGGACATCGCAGATCAGATGAACGAGCCGAACTTCGCCGCGGGGACCCGGGTCTTATCGAGGTGAGCCGCCATCACCCGGCGCACTATCGGGGATATGTCCGCTGCGGAGAGCCGGTCGAGGGGCTCCGCGCGGACCCTGCCCAGCGACACCGGGGGCTCTTCCTGGCGCATGGGGACGGTAGTCATGACTTTTCCTTAGGTTCGTGTATGCGCCCGTCGAGCACAGCAGCGACGGCACACTATTAGCTCCGGGGGATCCAGCACAATGGACTCATTGGCGCGAAGGTGAATCTCTGGACGGTTCGCCGGCCGGCGTCGTCGTCGCCCGGGGGAGCGACCGTAAGGGATCAATTATGCGTCTTTTTACCCATCTAGGCTACGAATCAAAAGTCCAGACTTTTGCAGAAATCGTCCACCCCGATCCCCTGGTCAGCCGAGGGGCCGGGGTGGACGAGCGGTTCAGACGGCCGGGCCGCTCCCGGACGGCGTGCCGAGGCGGATGTCGACGTCGGCCGGCTCGGTCATCTGGTCGTACGCCTTGGTCCGGAGCCGGTTGGTCTGCACCTCGCCGTCGAGCAGCGCCGCCCGCAGCGCCTCCGCGTCGCTGATCTCCTTCGCGGTCACCGCGTCGGCCGCGGTCGTGACGCCCTGCACCACCTCCAGGTGGGTGCCGTCGGTGGGCATCAGCTCGGTCCACTTCGCCAGGCAGTACACCCGCTCGGGCACGTCCTGGCACTCGGTGGTCAGCTCGGGCATCTCGTCGCCGCTGCCGAGGTGGCCGGTCCGGTAGGTCGTCAGCTCGTCCACGAACGCCTCCAGCTCCCGCTCCACCTCCGGTGCCAGGCGCGTCGCCACCACCTTGCCGAAGATCCACCGCAGCGCGGTCAGCTCCATCCCGGCCCGTACCGGCAGGTAGAGCTTCGCCCAGCTGGCGTTGACGAAGTCGCCGGGGTCGCGCTCCGGGGCGCGGGCGTCGCCGCCGGACCACCAGCCGGGGTACGCCACGAACGACGCCCGCTCCCAGTCGAAGACCCGGTGCCAGAAGTCGATCTCCCACGCCTCGTCCCGCACGCTGGCCGGGAAGTGCGTCTCCACGATCTGCGAGACCATCTCGTTCACCGGCGAGAAGCCGGCCCGCAGCCGCGCCTCGAACTCGTCCCCGGCCGCCTCCGCCGCGGCCAGCGCCTCGTCGCGCCGGTCCTGCCACTCCTGGAGATCGGTCAGATAACCCGCGACGAGCGCGTTGTACGCCGCGTCGTCGGCGGTCTGGTCCACCACCGTCGGGGTACGCCGGAACCCGGCGGCGAGCTGCACGTCGGCACCCGGACCTGCCAGCCAGCTCCGGGCGCCGACGTGCACGCGTACGCGCAGCACCGGCCGCCCGTCCGCCTCGGTGACCACCGGAACGCCCACCACCCGGGCGGCGATCGCGTCCGGCGGACGGCGGGTGATCAGCGTGAGGTTCTGCCGGATCGTGTCGACGTCGCCGTCCCACTCCCAGCCGGCGTCGAACGCGACGTCGACGTCGTAGTCGGCGCTCATGTCGCCGGTGAATCCCCACTTGTCGAGCGTGACCACGGGGGAGTACACGACGCGCGTCTCCACCGCGGCGGGTGCGCCACGCGGCGGGCGCTCCGGCTTCACCGGCGTCGGGGGCAGCGCGGCGACCGCGTTGTCGCGGATCCGCTGCCGTCCGCCGATGATCTTCTGGGCGAAGGCGAACGCCGGATCCTTGATCGTGGGGGCCCAGCAGACCCGTGCGCCGTACCGCTCGTGGGCCAGCTCCAGCCGTTGCAGCACCTTGAAGTAGTGCAGCGTGATCGGCGTGGCCCGGTTCGGGTTGCGGACGGTGCGCTTCGAGGACGACTCCGCGCCGGTCTCGGTGACCAGCTTGAAGTCGGTCTTGTGCTGGGTGCGGTAGCGCGCCGCGACCTTCGAGGTGGCGGTCCGGCTGTCCTTCACGGCACGGCGGCTCGTCTCCTGGCTCGCCGCGGTGACGCTGCTGGCGAAGCCGATCGTGTGGCTGGCGTTGAAGGTGCCCCAGATGCCGGTCGGGCTGGTGTACTGGCCGGTGTGGCTCGCGTTGAGCCCCCAGGTGTCGGTGAGCGACTTCTGCCGCTCGAAGCCCTCCTGGAGTTCGGTGGTGAGCGCGCTGGTCAGCTCGACGTCGGTCTGCTGTTCCGACTCGTTCTGCTCCTCCAGGGTCAGCTCGCGCTTGGTGTAGGTGCGCTGCTCCAGCACCGCCTCCTCACCGGGGGCGAGCGCCAGCGCGTAGACGTGCTCGCCGAGCGCGAAGCCCACCGGCCGGATCCGGGTGCGGTCGAGGAACGCGATGCCCACGTCGGACTGGAGCAGGCCGGCGAGGAACTCCGCCTGCTGGTCGCCGAGCAGCGTCTGGCGCCGTGCCGGCGGCTCCCGGTACGACATGCCCGAGTCGACGCCGGGCAGCGCCTCGGTGGCGGCGTCCATGTCGTTGGCCTTCCACATGTCGTAGAGGCCGAGTTCCTTGAGCAGGTGCGGCAGCCGGTCGCCGTCGAGCCCGCCGTAGCGGATCGCCTCGATCAGCGCCTGCTTGACGTAGAACGGCAGGATGGGCGTCTCGCCACCGCCGAAGGTGAGCCGGACCGGTACGAAGTAGTTGGAGTAGACGTACCGGTCGGAATGCGCGGTGCTGAAACCAAGCGTCGCCGGATCGGCGTCGGCGACGACGACTCTGCCCATCGGTGCTCCTCTACAGCGGCAGTGTGAACAGGGTTTGCAGGCCCCGGTACGCCATCTCGTGCGAGGTGACGAAGAACCCGGGGAACAACTGGCTGAGGGCGGCCTGTCGGACGACCGTCTCGCGTACGGCGTGCGCGGTCAGCTCGTCGAGGCCGGCGACGACCTCGGCCGGCACACCGCCCTTGGCGGCTCGCTGGTACGCCTCCGCGACGGCCTCCCAGCGGCCGTCGAACGTCTCCCCGAGGTCGTCGGCGACGGTCCCCCAGGTCTTCTCGAAGCGCTCCAGCTTCGTCGAGGACGTCCAGTCGACGTTCGTGACGCGGGCCGCCTCGGGGTCGACGAGCAGCAGGTCGGAGCGGAGGTCACCGACAGTGGTGGACGCCTTCCACCGGAACCGTTCGGCGAGGTGGGTGGCGAGCGCCTTCTCCGCGCCGGTCGCGGCCGGGTTTCCGGTGAACCCGACGAGGCGCAGCAGCAGGTCCCGGTCCGGGTGGCCGAGCAGCATCTGGGCGACCGTCTGGCGCAGCACCGCCTCGGAGCCGCGCAGCGCGGGCGCCAGCTCCGGGTGGGCCGCGCGGACCGCCTCGACCACCGTCGCCAGCGACTTCTCCGCGAACGCCTCCAGGCCCGGTGGCCGGCCGACGAGCTGCGCGACCTCGGCCGCCATCCGCCGGTGCACCTGCTGGCCGAGCCGCCACGGTTGCGCCTGCCCGGCCTTGCGCAACGCGCGGAACTCCTCGTACGCGACGGTCTGGAGCGCCCTGTTGAACGCGGTGGTCAGTCGCTGCTCCAGTTGCCGGGCGATGGCCGCGCGCACGACGGCGGCCCGGACGTCCCGGGGTGTCTTCGGCGGCTTCAACTCGCGCAGGTCCTCGACCCGTTTGATGATCTCGTCCAGCGCCTCGTTCAGCTCGGCCCGTGTCGCCGCCCGGCCGGCCGACGACACGGTCTCCGACATGCTCGCCATCAGCACGGGCCGGCCGTCGAGGCTCACCAGCGCGCCGAGCCGGGTGCCCGCCCCGGCGCCGGCGAACGCCTCGGCGTGCGCCGCCTGGTTGAACAGGGTCAGTGTGAGTTCGGCGTCGGCGAGCAGTACCCGGCCCTGCCGGAACAGCGCGTCGAGCACCTTCGGGGGGAAGAGCGTCCGCAGCATCGCGAGGCCCACCTGGGGTGCGGCGAGGATCGCCGCCCGGCCGATCGCCACCAGCAGCGCGGCCGTCCGGGCGGTCAGCAGGCGCGCCTCCCGGGCACCCGCGAGCAGCAGCGGCACGTACCGGACGGCGGCGCGGACCGCGACGCCGCCGAGCAGCCGGGCGAGATGCACCAGACCGGTGAGCACCTGGTAGAGGTCGCCGGCGACGCGGCCGAGCAGGCGGCCGGCGGCGAACGGGTCGAGGTCGTCCAGGTGCCGGGCGAACTCGGCCGCCCAGCCGCGCCACAGGGCCAGCAGCCGTTCCGGAACCGTCGTCGGGTCCAGCGCGGCGACGATTCCGGCCAGCGCCTGGCGTACGACAGTGGCCTGGTCGGCGAGGCGCTGGACACCGGCGCGGGGGTCGACTGTGAGCACGATGAGCGTGGTGAACTGCTCCTGCTGGAGGCGGCCGATCAACTGCACGAGCTTGCCGAGGTCGACCACCACCGTCGCGACTGATTCCCCGACGCCGACGGCGAACCCGTCCAGGAACAGCTTCGGGTTGATCCCGTTCCAGGCCGCGTAGTGCCGCATCGCGTCGAGCAGCGCGGGGTCGAGGCCGAGCAGGTAGCGACGGAACGTGCCGTCGGAGTCGACGTCGGAGGCGGCCAGGTCGAAGAACGCCTCGGCCAGTCGCAGTCGCGCGAGCATCGAGACCAGGTCCCACACGTTCTCCGGGGTGATACGGCCGGTCATCGCGGCCAGCACGCGCTCGCGGGTCGTCGAGCGTGTGGCGTGCGCGTCCATCCAGTACTTGACGGTCAGCGCGACGAACTCCACCCGTGGGTCCTGGGTACGTGCGCCGAAGACCGCGGCCCGGTCCTCGGCGGACACCCGCGGCACGCTGAACCAGTCCCGGATCATGACGGATTCGTTCGTCGGCTGCCCCACTTCCCCCACCCCCTCCAGCCGTGTGCACTGTCGGGCCGCGGTGCGGGCAGCGGTAGTGCTGGGTCGAGAAGCTGACATGGTCCCCCCGACGGCGCGCTCGCCGGTCCATCGACTGTTACGACTTGACGAACGACGTGTTATCGCTCACAGTCGATGGCACGGGACGGCGGCATCGATGGCCCACCGGGCGGGCGCGGATGGCCGCGTGGCAGGCCGGGTGTGGGATCAGTGCGCTACGACGAATTGTTAGCGCTCACAACATGTGATCAGAGGGAGGAACATGTTTGCATTCGGTAGGTCCCCATCGACGGTGTCGCCGCCGCGACGGCGCGGATGGCTGCCGCGAGTCGTCGCGTCCGGCGCGACCGCGGTACTCGTCGGCGCCGCCGCGGTGGCTGCCGTGTCCGCGCCCGCCGCCGCCGCGAGCGTCGACACGAACGCCTGGTACGTCCTGGTCAACCGCAACAGCGGCAAGGCGCTCGACGTCTACAACCTGGCCACCAACGACGGCGCGCGGATCACCCAGTGGACGCGCAACAACGGCAACCAGCAGCAGTGGCAGTTCGTCGACTCCGGCGGCGGCTACTACCGGCTGAAGTCACGGCTGTCCGGCAAGGTGCTCGACGTCTACAACTGGTCGACCGCCAACGGCGGCAGCATCGTGCAGTGGTCCGACACCAACGGGACCAATCAGCAGTTCCGGCTGGCCGACTCCGACAGCGGCTACGTCCGGCTGATCAACCGCAACAGCAACAAGGTGGTGGAGGTGCAGGGCGCCTCGACCGCCGACGGCGGAAACATCGTCCAGTACGACGACTGGAACGGCGCCAACCAGCAGTGGCAGCTCGTCCGGGTGGACGGTGGCGGTAACCCCACCACGCCGCCTCCGACGACGCCGCCGCCGGGTGGCACGTGCAACCTGCCGTCGTCGTACCGGTGGTCGTCCACGGGTGCGTTGGCGCAGCCGCGCTCGGGCTGGGTGTCGTTGAAGG
>NZ_JBXUOV010000055.1:0-32383 GCF_057196585.1 Micromonospora sp. ATLC20 | reverse complement strand
GGTTGGCTCGACACCACCGGACCTACCGAGGGCCTTCCCTCACCTTCAACACGACACGCCGCCCGACCCCACCACTTCTCAAACACTCACTTAACGCCTCGTGCATAGGAAGGGGCCCTTCCTAACGGTTGAGCAGGGCCGCGAGCAACTCCAGGTCCGCCCCGAGCAGGCTCTCCATCTGGTGTACGCCGTCGGCGGGCGCCAGCGGCACCTCGGCCGGTACGGCCAGCACCGCCGCCCCGGCGGCGAGCGCGCTGGCCACCCCGGTCGGTGAGTCCTCGATCGCCACGCACCGCTCGACCGGCACGTCCAGCAGACGCGCGGCGGTCAGGTACGGCTCCGGGTGCGGCTTCGCCGCGTCCACCTCGTCGCCGCAGACCACCGCGTCGAAGCTGTCCCGGCCCAGCGTGTCCAGGGCCACCTCGACCAGGGACCGGCCGCTGGAGGTGACCAGCGCGGTGGGGATGCCGGCGTCGCGTACCGCCCGCAGCAGCGCCAGCGCGCCCGGACGCCATTGCAGCCCGGTGCGGAACAGGTCCAGGATCCGGGCGCTGATCCAGTCGGCGCTTTCCTGCACGTCCCGCTCCGGCTGGCCCAGGTCGTCGTGCACGATCCGCATCGCGTCGGCCATCCCGGTGCCGACGATCGCGCGGCGGGCGTCATCGGACAGGACACCGCCGTACACGGCGGCCAGTTCCTGCAACGCGACGTCCCACAGTTTCTCGCTGTCGACCAGGGTGCCGTCCATGTCGAAGAGCACGGCGGCGGGGTGCTTGCTGCTCAGCGGGGGCCTCCTTCGGTACGCGTACCCCGCCGATCCTGCCAGCCGCGTCCGGTGCGCCAGTCACCGTCCCCGATCGGGGTGACCCGCGGCATCACCGGAGGCCGCAGGCGCCGAGCGACTTCTCGTACCCCCGGAAGAACGACTCGCTGCGCTGCTCGGCGGTGCCGTGCGAGCCCTCGGCGAACCACGGCTGGTCCGGGTCGTCGCCGACCGCCAGCAGCCCTTCCCGGAACTCCTCCAGGTCACCGTCCGCCAGCTCCAGGGCCCCGGACCGCACGCTGTCCCCGAGGTACGCCCCGGCCATGCAGTCGGCCTGCAGTTCCTGCTGGATGGTGAAGTTGTAGCGGATGCCCAGCCGCACCTGCATGCCGTGGGCGTACTCGTGGCCGAGCAGGTAGAACAGGAACGCGTCGCCGATCTGCCGGAACGCCGCCACCGACCAGTTCACGTCGTACGCGATGAAGTCGCCGGCCGAGCAGTACACCGCGTTGTTGCGCGGCAGGCCCTGCCCGGCGCAGGCCACCTCGCCCTCGCGGCTGTAGGCCACCACCCGCCGGATCGGGGTGAACCGCTGACCCGAGGCGCGGAACTGCTCCGCCCAGTAGCGTTCGGCCAGCCGGACCGCGTCCTGGATGTCCTGCTTGAACTCGGCCACGCTCGTCGTGCCGTCCGCGCGGGTGGTCTGCGACTCGGGCTGCGTGCTGCGCGGGGGTGCGGGCTGCTGCGGCTCGCCCTGGTCGTAGCCGCCGGCCATGCAACCGGCCGCGACCAGCGCGGCCACCACCAGTCCGGCGATCGGCCCGCGCCCCTGACGTCCCGCCCTGTCCCCCACCATGACCTCCCGGCTGTTCGTTCCCGTGTCCCGCAGCAGTACCCCCGGCGGCCGCCGGTGATGCTCACCGGCTCTCACGCACCGCCGTCGCGAATCGTTCACCGGTGCGCGGGAACGGTACGGTCGGCGTCGTGGGCCGGTCGTACGCGGGAATCGTCTGGTGGCGACGCAGCCTCTGGAACGGCATGCGGTGCGTACCGTTGCTGCTGACGCTCGACGAGGGCCGGCTGCGCGCCCGCGACCGGCGCGGCGCGGAGGTGTTCGCCGCGCCCGCCGGGCAGGTCGAGGCCCGGGGAACGATCGTCGGCACGATGCTGCTCACCGTCGGCGGCAACCGGTACGCCCTGGTCGGCGTGGGCGCCACCGTCTCACCGGCGCCGAGCGTGGAGCAGCGGCGGCGGTTGGAGGAGTACACGGCTCGCGCCGAGCCGGTCCCCGACCTCGCGTCCTGGTGGGAGGTGCTGGCGCGGGCCGGCGTGACGGTGCGCTGACCGGGCGGCGGTCAGTCCAGGCCGCGCATGATGTGCGGCTCGCCGTCGTCGTCGCCGAAGCAGCGGTGCAACACCTGGGCACGCGCCCACAGGTCCAGGCTGCTCGGCGGTCCGACCGGTCCCGTGCCGGCGGGTCGGGTCAGCACGGGAGCCGGTTCCGGCGGGACCTGCGACGTCACCTCGTCGGTCATGTCCGCCCCTTTCGTCGTACCCATGCTCGTCTGCGGGCGTTTCCGCCACGTCAACGCCGACGGCGGGGGCGTGGACGCGGCGCGCCTGACCCACGCCGGCCCGTACTCCGGTGACGGTAGCCCGCCAGGCCGCCGAGCACAGCCGTATTCCCGACGTCGCCGCAGGTCGCGGCCGGTGATCACGCCTGCGGGCCGCCCGGGCCGCAGGTGGCGCAGCAGGTGTCGCCGCGCCAGGCGTCGCGGCCCTCGCGGACCGCGACCACGGCGATCACCAGGGCGGCGACCGGGTCGGCCCAGGACCACCCGAACAGGCCGTTGAGGGCCAGCCCGACGAGCAGAACCACCGAGAGGTACGTGCACAGCAACGTCTGCTTCGAGTCGGCCACCGCCGACCGGGAGCCCAGTTCACGCCCGGCGCGCCGCTGCGCTGCCGACAGCACCGGCATCACGATCACCGAGAGCCCGGCGAGCACCAGCCCGGCCGGTGAGTGTGCGGCCTCGGTGCCGCCGAGCAGCGCCCGGACCGCCTCGACGGAGACGTACGCGGCGAGCGCGAAGAACGACACCGCGATGACGCGCAGCGCGACACGTTCCCGGGCCTGCGGGTCCGGACCGGCGAACTGCCACGCCACCGCTGCCGCGGAGGCCACCTCGATGACCGAGTCCAGACCGAAGCCGATCAGGGCGGTCGAGGACGCGACGGTACCGGCGCTGATCGCCACCACCGCCTCGATCACGTTGTAGGTGATGGTCGCGGCGACCAGCAGGCGTACCCGGCGGGTGAGCAGCGCGCGGCGGTCCGGCGTCGGACCGGCGGGCGTGACCGGGATCAGCGGCAGGCTCATCAGCAGCCCCCAGGCGTCCGCATGCCGCGACCATACAACGCGTGCTTCTTCCTGGTGACGGGCTCGCATCCGGTACCCCGGTACGGGCTTACCGTCGAGAGGTGACCGACGATTCCTGGGTGCCCGACACCTGCACGCTGCCGACCACCGAACGGCCGCTGCGGCTGGCCGAGTTCGACGGGCTGTTCCACGACGCGCTGCGCGGCGCCGACCGGCCGGCCGCCGGGCATCTGCGGCTGCACCTCGACGGCGGCGCCGAAGCGCTCGCCCGGGACCTGATCGCCCGCGAGTCCGCCTGCTGCTCCTTCTTCACCTTCGATCTCGCCCGCCCGGACGGCGACACGCTGACGCTCGACATCCGCGTTCCGGCGACCCGTGTCGCCGTACTCGATGCCCTGGCCCTGCGGGCCACGGCCGCGCGGGGCCGGTGATGGGCGAGCCGGAGCTGCGCAGCGGCCGGCTCGCCGACGCAGCCGGGGTCAACGTGCAGACGCTGCGCTACCACGAACGGCGCGGGCTGCTGCCCGCGCCCCGGCGGTCGCCGGGCGGGCATCGCCTCTACCCGGCCGAGACGGTCACCCTGCTGCGGGTGGTGAAGGCCGCGCAACGCCTGCTGCCCCCTGCCGTTCGCCGGGCCCGCCGACCGGGCCGCCCGGCCGGTCCCCGGCCCGGTGTCGCTACGGTCTGACGCATGACGGTCGTGCGGTCCATCCTGCTTTTCCTGCTCGCCGCGCTCGCCGAGATCGGCGGCGCCTGGCTGGTGTGGCAGGGCTGGCGGGAGAACCGCGGGCTGCTCTGGATCGCCGCCGGGGTGATCGCGCTCGGCGCCTACGGGTTCGTGGCCACGTTCCAGCCGGACGCGAACTTCGGCCGCATCCTCGCCGCCTACGGCGGCGTCTTCGTCGCCGGGTCGCTCGCCTGGGGCATGGTCGTCGACAAGTTCCGGCCCGACCGCTACGACCTCGTCGGCGCGGCCATCTGCCTGGTCGGCGTCGCGGTCATCATGTACGCCCCGCGCACGGGCTGACGGCGGCGCCGAGCGCGGGTGATGAGTTTTCCCGCCCGTCCCCGTCTCACAGAGGACGGCACACGACGAAGCGGGAGGATGACGTGATGGGTGCGGAGACGCAACCGGCGGAACCGGGCGTACGGGATCTGGCCGAGGTCGACGAACCGGCGTTCACCGGGCTGGCGCAGCGGCACCGGCGGGAGCTGCACGTGCACTGCTACCGGATGCTCGGCTCGTTCGAGGACGCCGAGGACACCGTCCAGGAGACGTTCCTGCGGGCCTGGCGGCGGCGGGAGACGTTCGCGGGCCGGTCGACGTTCCGGGCCTGGCTGTACCGGATCGCCACCAACGCCTGCCTGGACCTGCTCGCCAAGTGCCGGCCCGAGCCGGCGACCGGCGGTGAGGTGCGGTGGCTCCAGCCGTACCCGGACCGGCTGCTCGACGAGTTGCCCGCCGCCGGCGCGGACGAGCCGGAGACGGTAGCTGTCGCGCGGGAGACGATCGAGCTGGCGTACCTGGTCGCGGTGCAGCACCTCGCGCCGCGCCCACGCGCCGTGCTGATCCTGCGGGACGTGCTCGGCTGGCCCGCCAAGGAGGTCGCGGAGCTGCTCGGCGACTCGGTCAACTCGGTGAACAGCGCGTTGCAGCGCGCCCGCGCCGGCATGCGGGAACACCTGCCCGCCCAGCGGCAGGACTGGACCGGCGACGAGACGGACACCCGGACCCGCGAGCTGGTACGCCGCTTCACCGACGCCGCCGTCGCCAAGGACGTCGGCGCGCTCGCCGCCATGCTGCGCGACGACGTGCGCTGCTCGATGCCGCCCACCCCGGGGCTGCAGATCGGCCGCGACGCGGTGGTGAGCGACTGGATCGCGGACGGCTTCGAGAGCCTGGGCAGCCTGCGAGCAGTGCCCACCGCGGTGAACCGGCAGCCCGCCGTCGCGTTCTACCTCTGGCAGGACAGCGACGGCGCGTACCTGCCGCTCACCGTCGACGCCCTGCGCGTCACCGGCGGGGCGATCACCGAGATCGTCACGTTCCACGCCGACCAGTTCCCGCGGCTCGGGCTGCCCGAGCGCCTGCCCGCCGACCGTACGCCGTAGTGCCCGCGCGGACGCTCGCGCTGCCCGGCGGCGCGCGCGTTCCGGTGATCGCGGCCCAGTGGCATCACGCGTACGGCGTGGTGACGCGCGGCCGGGTGCAGCTGGAGCTGCGCGACGGCACCCCCGGGCCGGTCCTCGGCCGCGACGCCGGCTTCTGGCTGCGCGGCACCGGGGTACGCGCGCTGCGCAACCCCGGCCGTCGCACCGCGACGGTACGGATCCTCACCCCTCATGAAGACGTTCGGAGGAACGACATGATCAGCAGCACCGACACCGGCGTCGTCTCTCGCCGTGCGCACGGCTTCCGGCGGCTCGCCGTCACCGGTCTGGTCGCCACGCTCGCGGCGGCGGTGATCACCACGCTCGCGGCGGCGCTCGCCCGGGCCGGCGGTGTGGACTTCGAGATCCCCGACGGCGGCGGCGAGACGATCCCGTTGGGCGGGTTCGCCGTGGTGACCGGATTCTTCTCGCTCGTCGGCGTCGTCATCGCCGCCGCGCTGCTGCGGTTCAGCGCGCGTCCCGCGCGGCGGTTCATGTGGACAGCGGTGGCGCTGACCGCGCTGTCGATGGTCCCGCCGTTGATCGCCGGAGGCGACGCCGCCACGACGATCGGGCTGGTCGGGCTGCACCTGGTCGCGGCGGCGGTGATGATCCCCGCCCTGACGTGGGGCCTGCGCGCACGCCCTCCGGGACGCGCCTGACGGCTGCCCGGCCGTCGCGACGGTGGGCGGCGTGGGCCGGGCCACAGAACATTCCCGATTCACAGGGTTCGATCGGAAACGTTCGGGAACTCCGATATGGACCGAACGCCGGGCGCCGCCAGTCGGCGCCCGGCGCCACGTACGACCGAGAGGTGACACCATGACCTTCCGCGCCAGGCTCGTCGGAGCCGCACTCGTAGGGACGCTCGCCGCCGGTGGATCGGCACTGGCTGGGACCTCCGCGGCCAGCGCGCAGGCAGAACCCTGCGTTCAGCGCATCGCCGTGGTGAACAACGCCGCCTTCGTGATGTCCTTCAGCGTTCAGGCGAGCAACGGCCTGGAGACGGCGAACACCGACACCTACCCGATCAACCAGTCGCGGACGATCGATCTCACCACCACCGCGCTGCCGGTCGGGTCCGATGTCCGGCCAGTGGTCAACGCGGTGGCCGGAGCGCAGCGGACTCCGAGCAGCTTCGTGTCGTACTGCGAGAACGGGCAGACCGCCACGTACTCGGTGACCGGGACGACGTACGACTACTCGGTCACGCTGATCGGCTGACCGACGCGTCGACGCTTCGGGGCGTCCGCCATCCCGGCGGGCGCCCCGCGCTCGTCAGTGGCTACCGACCGACAGGCGGGTGCCGCAGATGGACGAGTCGTCCGATCGGTGCGGAGGGCCACACCGGCATCTATTGCTCTGGTTGAATGCGCCTGCGCCCCTGCGCCCGCTGTGCACACCGGGGCACCCCATGTTGAAGGAGGACATCATGAAAAGTCGACGGCTCATTCTCCCACTCATCATCGCCGCCCTCGTGTCAGCCGTCGGCTGGGCGCCCTCACCTGCATACGCCTATCCTGTGACGCCCTTCAGCGCCAGCCTCTCTGGGGGCCTGACCGAAGGCGGCATTACCTGGTACAACCGCTCAGTCGGTTTGCAGGGCTATGTCTCGGACCACACTCCCGGCAGCACGACAGTCATGTTCGATTTCTACCAGGGGGAAAACCTCGACATGGCCCTTTACCTCTCCACTCAGACCCGGACCGCATCGGGCTACGGCGAAAATCGCACGGACTTCAATTTCACGCAGGAGGGGCCGGTAGGCGGGATCACCTGGGTCGTGATATCCCTCTGTACCGCCAAATGCCAGATCGTACTGACCTACAAGAGGCGCTGATCGGCTGACCGGCACGTCGACGCTTCGGGGCGTCCGCCATTCCGGCGGACGCCCCGCGCTCGTACGCTACGTTGACCGGGTGCCCGTACCCCGGCTGATTCCCATCGCACACGAGCCCAGCCACCGGACGGACAAGATCGGCCGCTACGACGACGGGTTGTTCCTCGCCTCGGCGTGGGACCACCACGCGTACGTGCACCGCTTCGACCACGACGGGACGTACCGGGACTCGACCATCACGCGGGTTCCGCATCGAGCCGCGCTTAGTGAGGCACTCGACGGGCTGCTCGCGAGCCTGCCCGGCAAGTCGTACGGCGACATCGCCGTACGACTGTTCCAGACCCGTCAGGACGGCGTCGTCTTCGGTCTGGTCGACGAGTCCGGCGACCGGGCGGGCGACGGCAGCCACGTCGACTGGGTCGAGCTGTATCCGGATCGCCTCGGATTCCACGAGCCGTGGGATGGGCTCTACGACACGTGACGGCCGCGTTGTGGTCCTCACAGGTCGAAGCTCCGCCAACCACTCGTTGACGGAGCCCGGACCCGTACGTAGCGGTCAGGACGCGAGGGAGAAGACTGCCACGACACCCTTGTGGCCGGAGTTGGTGTCTCCGACGATGCGGCCCGGTGGCGGACCAGCAGGGTGCCGCGAACGTGGCCGCTCGACGCGTACGGCCCGTTCAAGGCCGCTCCAGGGCCGGACGACGCGCGGTCAGCGGAAAATGAGGACGCCGCCGTTACCCGGTTCGGTCCACGTGGGCGAGGTAGCGCAGGCCGCGTTTGAGAAAGCTGCGCGGATTGGTGTCGACGTACCTCGCCCATCCCGGGTCCGCCTCGCCGCGCAGCCACCCGTACCGGGCCAACGCATAGCCGTACATGGGCTCGGTCAGGTAGCCGAGCTGGTTGGTACGGGCGTAGACATAGTCACCCCGGGCTTCTCGCGAGTACTCGAACGCGGCGTTGGCGCTGAAGATGCCAAGGCCGAAGAACACGGTCAACAGGTCCGTGAGTGCTTCCTGATCCCGCTGCTGCGCCGAGATCCGGCCGTCGCCCAGCAGCAAGACATGGCCCAACTCGTGAGCGATGGTCGCCACCAGCGCCATCGGACGAGCCGCCTGATCGTCGCGGATCCCGATGACGGAACGGCCATCGCGGATGCGGTGATGCCCGGCCGCGCCCTTCGACTGCGCGTGGATCGGGACGTGCGCGGACAACTCCGGGTTGTCGTCGGCCGCGTCGTGCTCGAGTTCCACTCGGGCGGGGTCGATGCCCATGTGAGCGCAGAGCCGATTCAGCACTGATCGGATGTCGTCGCGGGTGCCCCGGTAGACGCCGGGGAAATAGTGGTCGGTCGGCATCACAACCTCGCCGTGCAGCCGGTCGGTGCCGAACTGCGCCACGAACCAGTCCATCGACTGTTCGATCCAGTCCTGTTCGATCGGCCGTACCGGGCACTCCACCCGCCGCCACCACACCATGGCCTGGATTGTGAGGCATCATCACAAGCCGCGGGGAGCTCGTAGCCGCCCACACAACTGCGTCACTTGGCGTTGAAGTAGTTCGCCTCCGGGTGGTGCACGACGATCGCGTCGGTGGCCTGTTCCGGCACCAACTGGAACTCCTCGGACAACTGCACCCCGATCCGCTCCGCGCCCAGCAGCTCCACGATCTTCGCCCGGTCCTCCAGGTCCGGGCAGGCCGGATAGCCGAACGCGTACCGGCAGCCCCGGTAGTCGGTGCGCAGCAGACCGGCCAGGTCGGCCGGGTCGTCGTCGGCCACGGTGCCGCCGCCGGGCAGCACCAGCTCGGCCCGGATCCGCCGGTGCCAGTACTCCGCGAGGGCCTCGGTGAGCTGCACGGACAGGCCGTGCACCTCCAGGTAGTCGCGGTACTCGTTGCCGGCGAACATCTTCGCCGTGTACTCGCTGATCGGCTGCCCGACGGTGACCAGCTGCAACGCCACCACGTCGAGCTGGTCGCCCTTGGGCCGGAAGAAGTCGGCCAGGCACAGCCGCCGCTCCTGGCGCTGCCGGGGAAAGGAAAACCGGGCCCGCTCGCTGTGCCCGTTCTCGTCCAGCACCACCAGGTCGTTGCCCTCGGAGTACGCGGGGAAGTAGCCGTACACCACGGCCGCCTCCAGCACCTGGTCGGAGATCAGGCGGTCCAGCCAGTACCGCAGCCGGGGCCGGCCCTCGGTCTCGACCAGTTCCTCGTAGGACGGGCCCTTGCCGCCGCGTGCGCCGCGCAGCCCCCACTGGCCCAGGAACGTGGCCCGCTCGTCGAGCAGCGCCGCGTAGTCGGCCAGCGGTACGCCCTTGACGACGCGGGTGCCGAAGAACGGCGGCTTCGGCACCGCCACGTCGGCCGCCACATCGGAGCGCACCGACGCGTCGTCCAGTTCGGGCAGTGCCTCGCGGACCTGCGTCCGCTGCCGCTCGCGGCGCTCCCGGCGGGCCGCCAGTGCCGCCTCCCGCTCCGGGTCGACCACGGGCGCGCCGCCGCGCTTGGCCGCCATCACGCGGTCCATCAGGGACAGCCCTTCGAACGCGTCGCGGGCGTAGTGCACCTGGCCCGGGTAGATCGACCGCAGGTCGTCCTCGACGTACGCGCGGGTCAGCGCCGCGCCGCCGAGCAGCACCGGCCAACGCTCGGCCACGCCGCGGGAGGCCATCTCGGCCAGGTTCTCCTTCATGATGACTGTGCTCTTGACGAGCAGGCCGGACATGCCGATCGCGTCGGCCCGGTGCTCCTCGGCCGCGTCGAGGATCGCGTTGATCGGCTGCTTGATGCCGATGTTCACCACGTCGTAGCCGTTGTTGGACAGGATGATGTCGACCAGGTTCTTGCCGATGTCGTGCACGTCCCCCTTGACCGTGGCGAGCACGATGCGGCCCTTGCCGTCGTCATCGGTCTTCTCCATGCGCGGCTCCAGGTAGGCCACCGCGGTTTTCATCACCTCGGCGGACTGGAGTACGAACGGCAACTGCATCTGGCCGGAGCCGAACAGCTCGCCGACCACCTTCATGCCATCCAGCAGCAGGTCGTTGATGATGGACAGCGGCGTACGCCCCTGCGCCATCGCGGTGTCCAGGTCGGCCTCCAGGCCGTTGCGCTCGCCGTCGATGATCCGTCGCTTGAGCCGCTCGTCCAGTGGCAGCGCGGCCAGTTCCTCGGCCCGGGTGGCGCGCGCCGACGCGGCGTCCACGCCCTCGAAGGCCTCGATGAACCGCTGCACCGGGTCGTAGCCCTCGCGGCGCCGGTCGTAGACCAGGTCGAGCGCCACCTCGCGCTGCTCGTCCGGGATCCGCGACATCGGCAGGATCTTGCTGGCGTGCACGATCGCCGAGGTCAGCCCGGCCTGGGCGCACTCGTGCAGGAACACCGAGTTGAGCACCTGCCGGGCCGCCGGGTTGAGGCCGAACGACACGTTGGAGATGCCCGCGGTGAAGTTGACGCCCGGGTAGCGCGCGGCGATCTCCCGGATCGCCTCGATCGTCTCGATGCCGTCGCGGCGGGTCTCCTCCTGCCCGGTGGCGATCGGGAACGTCAGCGCGTCGATGAGGATGTCCTCCCGGCGCATCCCCCACCGGCCGGTCAGGTCGTCGATCAGCCGGCAGGCTACCCGAACCTTCCACTCACGGGTGCGGGCCTGGCCCTCCTCGTCGATGAGCAGCGCCACCACGGCGGCGCCGTGCTCCCGGACCACCGGCATGATGCGCGCGTAGCGGGACTCGGGGCCGTCGCCGTCCTCGAAGTTGACCGAGTTGACCACGCACCGGCCGCCGAGCATCTCCAGCCCGGCCTCGATCACGGCCGGTTCGGTGGAGTCCAGCACGATCGGCAGCGTCGAGGCGGTGGCGAACCGGCCGGCCAGCTCCCGCATGTCCTGCGTACCGTCGCGGCCGACGTAGTCGACGCAGAGGTCGAGCAGGTGCGAGCCGTCGCGGGCCTGGCTGCGCGCGACCTCCACACAGGCCTGCCAGTCACCGGCGAGCATCGACTCGCGGAACGCCTTCGACCCGTTGGCGTTGGTCCGCTCCCCCACCATCAGGATGCTGGCGTCCTGGGCGAACGGCACGTGGTGGTAGATCGAGGAGACCCCGGCCTCCGGCTTCGGCTCCCGCGACACCGGCGCCCGTCCGCCCAGCCGCTCCACCAGCACCCGGATGTGCTCCGGGGTGGTGCCGCAGCAGCCGCCGATCAGGGCCACGCCGTAGTCGGTGACGAACTGCTCCAGCGCGTCGGCCAGCTCGTCCGGGCTGAGCGGGAAGTACGCCCCGTCGGCGGTCAGCACCGGCAGGCCCGCGTTCGGCATCACCGAGATCGGGATACGCGAGTGCTGCGCCAGGTAGCGCAGGTGCTCGCCCATCTCCGCCGGGCCGGTGGAGCAGTTCAGCCCGATCAGGTCGACGCCGAGCGGCTCGATCGCGGTCAGCGCGGCGCCGATCTCACTGCCCAGCAGCATGGTGCCGGTCGTCTCCACCGCGACCTGGCAGATGATCGGGACGTCCCGGCCGGCCTCGGCGCGCGCCCGCTTCGACCCGACCACCGCCGCCTTGACCTGGAGCAGGTCCTGGCAGGTCTCGATGATCAGCGCGTCCGCGCCGCCGGCGATCAGGCCGGCGGCGTTCTCCTGGTACGCGTCACGCAGCGAGGCGTAGCTCGCGTGCCCGAGGGTCGGCAGCTTGGTGCCCGGGCCCATCGAACCGAGCACGAACCGGGGGTGCTCCGGCGTCGCGTACGCGTCGGCTGCCTCCCGCGCGATCCGCGCGCCCGCCTCGGACAGTTCCCGGATGCGGCCGGGGATGCCGTACTCGGCGAGGTTGGGCAGGTTGGCGCCGAACGTGTTGGTCTCCACGCAGTCCGCGCCGGCGGCCAGGTATGCGTCGTGCACGCCGCGGACCACGTCCGGCCGGGTCACGTTGAGGATCTCGTTGCAGCCTTCGAGGCCGTCGAAGTCGTCGAGGGTGAGATCGGCAGCCTGGAGCATCGTCCCCATCGCGCCGTCCGCGATCAGGATCCGATCCGCCAGCAGGTCACGCAACGAGATAGACACATGCTCCAGGGTAGTGCGCCCGAGTGCGGCAGAGTCACCCGAACCGGGCCATCCCACATTCTGCCCACCGGGCCGTCGTACCCCTTTCCGCCGGTTCGCCCGGGTGGTCCGGCCCGGCGACCGGCGCGGCCGACGGGCCGGCCCTCGCGGGGGCACGTAGGCTGACGGACGTGAAGGACAACAGGGGTGCGACAGTGCGACGGGGCGGCGCCGCGCCCGACGAGCAGGGTGAGGTGACGGCGTGACCGAGTTCGACGGGCTGCCGGTGCTGCGCTCGCCGGTCGCCATCGCGGCCTTCGAGGGCTGGAACGACGCCGCCGACGCCTCCACCGCCGCCGTGGAACACCTGGAGCAGGTCTGGCAGGCCCGGGAGGTGACCGAGCTGGACCCGGAGGACTTCTACGACTTCCAGGTGAGCCGGCCGACGATCACCATGGCCGACGGGGAGACCCGGCGCGTCGAGTGGCCCACCACGCGGTTCATGGTGGCCAGTCCGGAGGGCACCGAGCGGGACGTGGTGCTGATCCGCGGCATCGAGCCGAGCATGCGCTGGCGGACGTTCTGCGAGCAGGTGCTGGAGATCTGCCACAGCCTGGAGGTCGAGCGGGTGGTGCTGCTCGGCGCGTTGCTGGCCGACGTGCCGTACACCCGGCCGCTGCCGATCAGCGGCAGCGCGTCGGACGCCGACGCGGCCAAGCGCTACCAGCTCACCCCCACCCGGTACGACGGGCCGACCGGCATCGTCGGCGTGCTGCACGACGCCTGCACCCGGGCCGAGGTCGACGCGGTGTCGTTCTGGGTGCACGTGCCGCACTACGCCAACAACCCGCCCTGCCCGAAGGCCACGCTCGCCCTGCTGCACCGGGTCGAGGAGGTGCTCGACCTGCCGGTGCCGATGGCCGACCTGGCCGAGGAGGCAGCCGAGTGGGAGCAGCGGGTGCGCAGCGCCGCCGAGCAGGACGCCGAACTCGGCGAGTACGTGCGTGAGCTGGAGGAACGGGTCGGTGACGCCGGTATCACCCCGTTGACCGGGGACGAGATCGCCCAGGAGTTCGAGAAGTACCTGCGTCGTCGCGGCGGTTCCGCCGGGCCGACAGCGGGTTCCTGGTAGTTCTCCCGCTTCGCTGAAGCCGGGCCTCGGATCGGGGCCCGGCTTCTTCGTGTCCGGGGTGGCGCCGTCATACCCTCTAGGGCATCCTAGGAACCTAGCTGTTCTGAGGAGGCCTGCATGCAGATCAATCCGGGCGCGGCCGAGTTCCCGCACCGGCAGATCGCCGCGCAGCTCAAGGCCCAGGTGCGCCGCGGCGACTGGGGTCCGGGCGAGCGGCTGCCGTCCATCCCGGCCATCGCCGAGATGTTCGGCGTCGCGAAGCAGACCGTGCAGCGCGCCGTCGACCAGCTGCGGGTCGAGGGCATCCTGATCACCAAACCCGGCTCCGGTACGTACGTCCGGGGCACCCGGCGCCGCCTCAACCGCCTGTCCCGGGGCCGGTACGGCGGCTTCCGTGGCTACCACACCGACCTGGCCGCCCGGTACCGCCAGCAGCTCGTCTCGGTCGGCCGCTCCCCCGCCCCGTCCGAGGTGGCCGACGCGTTCGGCGTCGCCGACGGCACCGAACTGCTCTGCCGCCGGCACCTGGTACGCACCGACGACTCCCCGGTCGAGGTCGGCGCGTCGTGGTTCCTGCCCGCCGACACCGCCGGCACGTCACTGGAGCGGGCCGAGGCGTTCGGCCGGCCGCTCTACCAGGAGGCCGAGGAGGTCATCGGCCGGCGGTACGTCACCGCCACCGACACGATCAGCGCGCGTCAGCCCAGCCGGGAGGAGGCGGAGATCCTCCAGATCCGTCCGGACACGCCGGTGCTGCACCTGCTGCACGTCGCGTACGACGAGCGGCACAAGCCGATCGAGGTCGCGCAGGCCACCTGGCCCGGCCCGATGACCACGCTCACCGAGGAGTACAAGATCCCCGCCCCCACCCCCGACCAGGACCCCGACCCCGGCCTGGTCCTGGGCTGACCGCCCGACCCCGACCCCGGCCCCGGCCCGGCCTCGGCCCGCCTCGGCGATCTTGCACTCTCTGCCCCGACAGACGGGGCATTTACGACACTCCGAGGGCCACAAGTGCAAGATCGCCGAGGTGGGCCGGCGCAAGATGTCGAGGCGGGCCGCAGGGTCGGCTCGCACGGGTACGGACTCCCGGAAGCCACGCCCGGACAGGGCTCCCCGGGCCGGACCACGCCGGGTGGAACGCCGTGGGTGTCAAATCGCCTCCGACACACCCATCACGTTCCACCCGCCGGTCGAACCCACGCGATCTTGCAGTTTCGGCCCTCGCAAATTGGGGTGAAGCGGCGAAAACGCATGCCGAAAGTGCAAGATCAGCGAGGCGAGGGAGCCAGAGGGCGGCGGGACGGCTACAGGGCGATGCCGAGGAGGGCGTCCACCGTGTCGGCGAACAGCTTCGGGGCCTGCGGGTCGTCGGTGGCGCCGGTCAGGGTGGCTTCGGCCCAGCGGTCGGCTGCCGCCAGGGCACCCGGCGTGTCCAGGTCGTCGGCCAGGCGCTCGCGTACCTCGGCCAGCAACGCCGCCCCCGATGGCCCGGCCGGCGCGGCGGCGGCCCGCCGCCAGCGGCCCAGCCGCTCCTGCGCCTCGGTGAGCAGCTCGTCGGTCCAGGAGCGGTCGCTGCGGTAGTGCCCGCTCATCAGCGCCAGCCGGACCGCCATCGGGTCCACCTTGTCGGCCCGCAGCCGGGACACGAAGACCAGGTTGCCCTGGGACTTCGACATCTTCTCGCCGTCCAGGCCGATCATGCCGGCGTGCACGTAGTGGTCGGCGAACGGCGCCTCGCCGGTCAGCCGCTCGGCGTGCGCGGCAGAGCACTCGTGGTGCGGGAAGATCAGGTCGTTGCCGCCGCCCTGCACGTCGATCCGGTCGCCGAGCAGGTTCAGCGCGATGACAGTGCACTCGATGTGCCAGCCGGGACGGCCCGCGCCCAGTTCGCCACCGAGCCAGGACGGCTCGCCCTCGCGGGCGCCGCGCCACAGCAGCGGGTCGAGCGGGTCGCGCTTGCCGGCGCGTTCCGGGTCGCCGCCGCGCTCGGCGAACAGTTCGATCATCTGCTCACGGGACAGGTTGGACTCGTAGCCGAACCGGGGCGCGGCGGAGATGTCGAAGTAGACGTCGCCGGTGCCGTCGTCGAGCCGGTACGCCGCGCCGTCCTTGAGCAGCACCAGCACCTTCTCGGCGATGTCCGGGATCGACTCGACGGCGCCGACGTAGTGCGCCGGCGGGATCATCCGCAGCGCCTCCATGTCCTCGCGGAACAGCGCGGTCTCCCGCATGGCCAGGACCTTCCAGTCCTCGCCGTCGCGCTCGGCGCGCTCCAGCAGCGGGTCGTCGATGTCGGTGACGTTCTGCACGTACCGCACGTCCAGGCCGGCGTCACGCCACATCCGCTGCACCAGGTCGAACGTGATCATTGTGGCGGCGTGTCCGAGGTGCGTCGCGTCGTACGGGGTGATGCCGCAGACGTACATCGAGGCCGCGCCCTCGGGCCGGCTGGGGTGGGCGCCCTGCCGCGCAGAGTCGTACAACCTCAGCGACACGCCCTCGCCGGGCAGCCGTGGCACGTCATGTCCCGCCCAAGACTCCATGACCGCCAGCCTAACGATCCGTCAGACGCTAGGGTGCCGCCCTACGGGTGATCAACGCGACAACGGCTCACATCGGCGGCCAGGGCATCGCCGGCCACTCCTGCGGCGGCAGCGGGAACCGGCCGCTCTCGCCCAGCCGCTCGACCCGTTCCGCCAGCGCGGCCAGCTCACCGATGGTCAGGTGCTCGGCCAGTTCCTCGCCGAGCGACCCGCGCAGCTGCCCGGCCAGGCCGTCGAGCATCTCCACCGCGTCCGGCGGCAGCTCGCGGCCGGCCCAGCCCCACAGCACCGTACGCAGCTTCTCCTCGACGTGGAAGCTCACGCCGTGGTCGACGCCGTAGATCCGGTCGTCCGGGCCGACGAGCACGTGCCCGCCCTTGCGGTCGGCGTTGTTGATCACCGCGTCGAGCACGACGAGCCGGGCCAGGCGGGGGTCGTCGGCGTGCGCCAGCGCGTACGCCGCCCCGTCGTCGTCGCGGGCCGCGGCGACCGGGAACCAGCGCGGCGGGATCTCCCGCGCCGGCACGAACCCGACGAGCGGCTCGGCGTCGTCCGGCTCGTCGATCCAGAGCTGGCACGAGCCGGGACCGAACGGGCCGTCGCGCAGCACGGTCGGGGGCACCAGGTCCCAGCCGGTGGCCCGGGACACCAGGTACGCGGACACCTCCCGGCCGGCGAGCGTGCCGTCCGGGAAGTCCCAGAGCGGGCGCTCGCCGCGTACCGGCTTGTAGACGCAGTGCGCGGTCACGTCGCCGAGCGCGATGACGCCGCGCAGCGTCGCGTTGGAGGCGTCGACGAGCCGCCCCTGGAGGGTCAGCTCACCGTCGGCGAGCAGCCGCAGCGCCTCGGCGCCGTCCTGTCGGGGCTGCAGTTCCGACGAGGTCACCGGTGATAGCCGTTGTGCCGGGGGCAGAGGTGACCGGCCGGGTCGAGCGGCTGGCCGCACAGCGGGCAGGGGGGCCGGCCGGCGTTCACGACGCGCTTGGCCCGCTCGATGAACTCGCGGGTCGCCTCCGGGGTCAGCCGCACCCGCAGGCGGTCGAGGTCGTCGTCCGGCTCGTCCGGATCCTCGTCGGCGTCGTCGTCCGCGTCGCCCAGCTCGACCTCGACCTCCGCCTCACCGACGGCGATCGCCTCGATCACCACGGTGGCGGTGTCCACGTCGAAGGCCAGGCCCAGCGTGCCGACCCGGAACTCCTCGTCCACGGGCGTGTCGAGCGGCTCGTTGTCGCCGGTCACGGTGGTGACCGGCTCCGGCAGCTTCACGCCGAAGCGGCGCTGCGCCTCGGCGAGCAGCTCCTCCAGCTTCTCGGCGAGCAACGACACCTGGACCTTCTCCAGCGACACGCTGACCAGCCGGCCGCCGCCGCGCGCCTGGAGGAAGAACGTGCGCTCCCCCGGCGGGCCGACCGTACCGGCGACGAACCGCTCCGGCGGCTCGAAGGCGTGCACCTGGTGCGTCATACCCACGACCCTATCCGGCGTCCGGAAGCACCGCGCAGCCCACCGACGCCGAATCCGCCCAGAGCGAACGCGCCGCGTACGCCGGTCTCACCCGGCCGCGCCCGCGCCTCCGCCGACCGCCGCGTCGGACTCGGCCGCCCGCGCCGGGCGCCGGCGCCGCTTGCGCGGCGGCGGGACCAGCGCCGACAGGTCACCGCCGGTGTCGTTGAGCCGGACCAGGAACGGCCGCAACGGGGTGTAGCGGATCGCCGTCACCGACGCCGGGTCGGCCACGATCCGCTGGAAAAGATCAAGGTGTACGCCGAGCGCGTCCGCCACGATCGCCTTGATCACGTCGCCGTGGCTGCACGCCAGCCAGACGGCCTCCGGCCCGTGCTCGGCGCTGACCCGCGCGTCCCAGGCCCGGACCGCCGCCACGGCGCGCGCGGACATCGCCGCCATCGACTCGCCCTGCGGGAACGCGGCGGCGCTCGGGTGCTGCTGCACCACCGGCCAGAGCGGCTCCTTCGCCAGCTTCTTCAGCGACTGCCCCTCCCAGTCGCCGTACCCGCACTCGATCAGCCCGTCGTCGACGACCGGCTCGGTGCCGGGAAGGGCCAGGTCGAGGGTCTGCCGGCAGCGGATGAGCGGGCTGGTCACCACCGCCGCGAGCGGCAGCCCGGCGAGACGCGCGCCGACCGCCGTGGCCTGCGCCCGGCCGGTGTCGTCCAGCTCGACCGGTTGCCGCCCGGCCAGGCCGCCGTCGGCGTTCGCGGTGGTCCGGCCGTGTCGCAGAAGCAGAAGGGTCGCCACGCTGACCACCCTAGGCGGTACGTCCCCCCGATGATCGTCCCGCCACGACCCCCACCGCCTCCCGCCCCCGCACACCGGTCCCCGAACCTCCATCCGTCGGCGTCGATCATGAAGTTGGGCCGGACCAACCCGGCCAACCTCATCGTCAACACCCAGCAGCCCGAGGCAGCCCGTACCACCCAGGGGACGCGTTCGGCGGCAGGCGGAGATCTTGGAAGGAAGGGGCCCCATGAGGGCCGTTTCCTTCCAAGATCTCCCGTGGTGTCCGTGCGCCGGGGCCCGCTCGCCTGCGCTGGCTCTCTGCCGCCGCCGGATGGAGATCTTGGTACGTTCCCGCCCTTACAGGGGCCGTTCCGTACCAAGATCTCTCGCAAGCCCTTTGAGACCGCCGTCGGCGGCTCGACCTTCCAAATGATCATGAAGTTGACGGTCACAAACCGGACGCGAGGTGCCGTCAACTTCATGATCGACGCTTGCGGGGACGGTCGGGGGGTGGGCGTGGGTGGTCCGGGAGGCGGGTGTGAGCGGTGCGTCGGGTGTCCGGTTTCGGGGTGGTCGGGGACACCCGGGTGGCGGAATCGGGGACGGTGGCTGGGCGTTATACCTGGTGAACGACCGCAGCAGCACTCCCGGCCCCCCTGGCAGGCGGGCAGCGGCACCCGGGAATGACCCCGGGCCGGCGGTCGTTGTGCATGTCTCCGGCGCGGCCAGTGAGCCCCGTACGCCACCCCCGGGCGTCCGCGGGCCGCGTGAGCGCAAGGCGCCGGATCCCCCGAAGACTTCCTTGAGCGCCTGACGGTGCCCACGCACCCCACCCCCGGGTGTGCGTCGACCCCCGAACGGAGCCCACCATGAACACGATCCTGCGAAAGAGCATTCTCGGTATCGCCGGTCTGACCGTCGCCGGTGGCCTCGCCGCCGGCCCCCTCAACCACGACACCAGCACCCCCACCGCCCGGGACACCGCGGTCACCACCACCCAGGCCACCGGCAAGCTGGACAGCGCCGCGCTCATCCCGCACGGCGTCCAGGGCACCCAGTCCCACATCGACCTCGACGACGAGCAGACCGCCAACGTCAAGGCCATCATCGCCGCGACCAAGAAGGCCGGCATGGACGAACGCGCCGCCGTCGTCTCCATCGCCACCGCCCTGCAGGAGTCGAAGCTGGAGAACCTCGGCCACCTCGGCGACCGCAACGACCACGACTCGCAGGGCCTGTTCCAGCAGCGCCCCTCCAGTGGTTGGGGCACGGTCGAGCAGATCACCGACCCCGAATACTCCACCACCGCCTTCCTGAAGGGCCTCAAGCAGGTCGACGGCTGGCAGGACATGCCCCTGACCGCCGCCGCCCAGACCGTCCAGGTCTCCGCCTACCCCGACCACTACGCCCAGTGGGAACAGCAGGCCGCCGACCTCGTCGCCCAGCACTGGAACAGCTAAGACAAGCAGAAGGCCGGCACCCCGAACAGCGGGGTGCCGGCCTTTCGCACGACAGCGTCAGGTGGCGCTGATCGTGCCGGTCGCCAGCAGGCAGATCAGCAGGCTGCCCAGCGCCACCCGGTACAGCACGAAGACGTACAGCGTGTGGTGGGCGACGTAGCGCAGCAGCCACGCGATGGCCGCGTAGCCGACGGCGAACGCGATGAGCGTCGCGATGACCATCTGCGCCACGCTCGGCGCGGCGGTGCCCGGCGCCGACGGCTCGAAGACGTCCGGGAGACTGAACACACCGGAGATCACCACGGCCGGGATGGCCAGCAGGAACGAGTAGCGGGCGGCGGTCTCCCGGGTGAGGTTGAGCAGCAGGCCCGCGGTCAGGGTGCCGCCCGACCGGGAGACGCCAGGCACGAGCGCCGCGGCCTGGGCGAAGCCCATCACCACGCCGTCGCGCATCCGGAAGTTCTCCAGCGTGCGGGTCTGCCGGCCCCAGTACTCGGCGAAGGCCAGCAGCATCGCGCCGATGATCAGCGTGCAGGAGATCAGCCAGAGGTTGCGGCCGGCGGTGCGGATCTGGTCCTTGAAGATCAGCCCGAAGATGCCGATCGGGATGGTGCCGACGATGACGTACCAGCCCATCCGGTAGTCGAGGCTGGACCGCACCGAGCGGTCGACCAGGCCGACGAACCAGGTGCGGACGATCCGCCAGATGTCCTTGGCGAAGTAGATCAGGACGGCGGCCTCGGTGCCGAGCTGGGTCACCGCGGTGAACGACGCGCCCGCGTCCCGGCCGAAGAACAGTTCCGAGGTGATCCGCAGATGCCCGGACGAGGACACCGGAAGGAACTCGGTCAGCCCCTGGACCAGGCCCAGGACGATGGCCTCGATCCAGGTCACTCGCCGACTCCGGACAGCTCCAGGGCCTCGGCGACGGTACGCAGGGTCTGCACCCCGCTGTCCCGGTCGGCCACGAACAGCGACACCGACAGGGTGGTCACGCCCGCGGCGGCGTACTCCCGCATCCGCTCGGCGATGCGCTCCTTCGGGCCGAGCAGCGAGGTGCGGTCGATGAACTCCATCGGTACGGCGGCGGCCGCGTCGCGCTGCCGCTTGGCCAGGTAGAGGTCCTGGACCTCGCGGGCCGCGTCGCCGTAGCCCATCCGGGTGGCGAGCTGGTTGTAGAAGTTCTGCTTGCGGCTGCCCATGCCGCCGACGTACAGCGCGGCGTACCAGCGCACCAGCTCGGCGCAGGTGGCGATGTCGTCGCCGACCACGACCGGCACGGACGGCACCACGTCGAAGCCGGCCAGTTCCTTGCCCGCCGCGGCGCGCCCGGCGCGCACCGAGGCGAGGTGCTCCTCGGCGAACTCCGGGGAGTAGAAGACGGCCAGCCAGCCGTCGGCGATCTCGCCGGCCAGTTCCAGGTTCTTCGGGCCGACGGCGGCCAGGTAGATCGGGATGTGCTCGCGCGGCGGGTGGAAGCCCAGCCGCAGCGCCTTGCCGGGGCCGTCGGGCAGCGGCAGCGTGTAGTGCTCGCCGTCGTACGCGACCTCCTTGCGGGCCACCGCCAGCTTGACGATGTCGACGTACTCGCGGGTGCGGGCCAGCGGCTTGGCGAACCGCACACCGTGCCAGCCCTCGGAGACCTGCGGGCCGGACACGCCCAGGCCGAGCCGGAACCGGCCGCCGGAGAGCGTGTCGATGGTCGCGGCGGTCATCGCGGTCATGGCGGGGGTACGGGCCGGGATCTGCATGACCGCGGACCCGACGTCGATGCGCTCCGTCTGACCGGCGATCCAGGCCAGCATGCTCGGCGAGTCCGAGCCGTACGCCTCCGCGGCCCAGACCACCGAGTAGCCGAGCCGGTCCGCCTCCTGGGCCAGCGCCAGGTGGTCGAAGGGCGTGCTCCACGCCGTCTGGTATCCGAGGTTGAGCCCGAGTCGCACTGATCCTCCCACCGTCCGCACCACAGGTCGCATCAGGTTACGCAATGAGCGTGGCACCCTCGACGTCCGGCTCGCCCCGAACATGTCACACCGGGTGGAGGTCGCGCGGGAAGTTGACTGCGGCGAGGATATCCGTGACGCCGGGTTCGAAATAAGGTTCACGCATGCAACAGCGACCGCTCGGCCGAAGCGGGCTGGCGGTATCGCGGCTCGCGCTCGGCACCATGACCTGGGGACGGGACACCGACGCCGACGACGCGGCCGCCCAGCTGAAGAGTTACCTCGACGCGGGCGGCAACCTCGTCGACACCGCCGACGTGTACGCCGACGGCGACGCCGAGTCGGTGATCGGCTCCCTGCTGGGCACCCTGGTGGACCGCGACGAGCTGCTGATCGCCACCAAGGCGGGCCTGCGGCCGGGCAGCCGCCGCCGGGACGGCTCGCGGGGGCACCTGCTGCGCACGCTCGACGCCTCGCTGCGCCGGCTGGGCACCGACCACGTCGACCTGTGGCAGGTGCACGGGTACGACCCGGACACCCCGCTGGAGGAGACGCTCTCGGCGCTGGACCACGCGGTGTCCAGCGGGAAGGCCCGCTACGTGGGGGTGTCGAACTTCTCCGGCTGGCAGACCGCCCGGGCCGCCGCCTGGCAGGCCGCCTGGCCGGGGCGCGCGCCGGTGGTCGCCGCGCAGGTGGAGTACTCGCTGCTGGAGCGCGGTGTGGAGCGGGAGGTGCTGCCCGCCTGCGCCGGGATGGGGCTGGGTGTGCTGCCCTGGTCGCCGCTGGGCCGGGGCGTGCTGACCGGCAAGTACCGCAACGGCCGCCCGGCCGACTCGCGGGCGGTGTCGCCGCACTTCGAGCGGTTCGTCGCCACGTACCTGGAGCCGCGCTGCTCCAGCATCGTGGAGGCGGTCGCCATCGCGGCCGGCGGGCTCGGCGTGTCGCCGCTGGAGGTGGCGCTGGCCTGGGTGCGGGACCGGCCAGGCGTGACCGCGCCGATCCTGGGTGCCCGGACCGTCGGGCAGCTGCTCGGCGCGTTGCAGGTGGAGCGGATGACGCTGCCGGAGGAGATCGTCACGGCGCTGGACGACGTGTCGGCGGTGCCGGTGGGCTACCCGGAGCGCGACGGCTGAGCCGTACGAGGGCGATCCGGGTCACCCGCAGGGGGTGGCGGAGGGCCCGCGACCTGGGCAGCATAGGGGCATGGACTACGAATACGCGCCGCTGCGGTTGCCCTCGAACGTCGATCGGCTGACCGCCGCGGCGCAGCTGGCGATCCAGGCCGAGTTCTCCGGCTGGGAGCTGGCCCGGGTGCGGCTCTACCGGGACGGCACGCGGCAGGTGGTGCTGCGGCGCCGCCTGGTCAACCAGTCGCAGCCGGGCCTGTCGTACTGACGACGGGCCCGTCCCCGGGGCCGCGCGACGCGGCGCCGCCCCGGGGACGCGCACGGCCTAGTGCGCGTGGTCGTGCTCCTCGTCGAGCTCCATGAACGGGTGCTCGTCGAGCCGGCCGACCAGCCGGTCGTCGGCGGCCGGCTGGAACGGGCCGACCGGGTCGTCGTCGTCGAACGACTCCAGGTCGACGGGGGTGCCGACCTCGCTGACCATCACCACACCGTCCAGCGGCTCCAGCTCCGGCACGTCGAGCGCGGACAGCGAGCCGTCGCCGCTCTGCAGCAGCTCCAGCACCGCCTCGCCGACGCCCTCGACCGGCGCCGGCTCGTCCTCCTCCGGGGTGCCCTCCCGGCGGGCCGCCTCGGCCGCGCGCAGCAGCGCGGCGACACTCGGCACCCGGTAGTCGCGCCGCTGCCGCACCGAGATGACCCGCGGGTGCGGGTCGGTGGGCTCGCCGCCCTCGACGGCGCCGAAGCGCTCGTCGGCCTCGTCCGGGTCGATCGACTCCACGTCCCAGGGCGTCACCTCGCCGAACGCGTCGAGCAGCTGCTCGTCGTAGGCGAACGAGGCGTTGTTCAACGCGACGTACGCCTGCCAGACGGCGTCGTCGTCGATCCGGCCCTGGGCGGCCCGGACGGCGGCCAGGTGGGCGCGGGCCGCGTCGATCACCCGCTCGAGGGCGGCGTCCAGCTCACCGTGCTGGTCGGTCATGTGTGGCAGTCCCTTCGCGATGGGGGGAGGTTCCGCGCCGGCGGCGCCGCGGCGGGCGCGGTCAGCAGGTACGGAGGAAGCGGTCCAGAACCCGCACGCCGAACTGTAGTCCGTCCAGCGGAACCCGCTCGTCGATGCCGTGGAACAGGCCGGAGAAATTGAGGTCGGCGGGCAGCCGCAGCGGCGCGAAACCGAAGCAGCGGATGCCGAGCTGGGAGAACGCCTTGGCGTCGGTGCCACCGGAGAGCATGTACGGCACCGGGTGCGCGCCGGGGTCCTCGGCGCGCAGCGCCTCCGACATGTGCGCCACCAGGTCACCGTCGAACGTGGTCTCCAGGGCCGGCTGGCGCTGGACGTACTCGATGGCGATGTCCGGCCCGACCAGCTCGCGCAGCTGCCGTTCCAGTTCCTCGCTCTGCCCGGGCAGGCTGCGGCAGTCGATGGTGGCGGTGGCCCGGCCGGGGATGACGTTGTCCTTGTAGCCGGCGGCCAGGCGGGTCGGGTTGGCGGTGTTGCGGACGGTCGCGCCGATGATGTTGGCGATCGGGCCGAGCTTGGCGATCGCGGTCTCCGGGTCGTCCGGGTCGATCTCGATGCCGAGCACGTCGGAGACCTCGGCGAGGAACGCCCGTACGGTGTCGGTCATCACCACCGGGAAGCGGTGCCGGCCGATCCGGGCGACCGCCTCGGCGAGCGCGGTGACCGCGTTGTCGTCGTGCACCATCGAGCCGTGGCCGGGCCGGCCCTTGGCGTGCAGGCGCAGCCAGTCGATGCCCTTCTCGGCGGTCTCGATCAGGTAGAGGCGGCGCTGCTCGTCGACCGAGTAGGAGAAGCCGCCGACCTCGCCGATCGCCTCGGTGCAGCCGTCGAACAGGTCGCGGTGGTGCTGGGTGAGGAAGTGGGCACCGTAGTCGCTGCCGGCCTCCTCGTCGGCGGTGAAGGCGAGCACGACGTCGCGCCGGGGGCGGACGCCGGTGCGCTGCCAGTCACGGACGACGGCGAGCACCATCGCGTCGAAGTCCTTCATGTCGATCGCGCCGCGGCCCCACAGGTAGCCGTCGCGGATCTCGCCGGAGAACGGGTGCACCGACCACTCGTCCGGGTCGGCGGGCACCACGTCGAGGTGGCCGTGCACGAGCAGCGCGTCGCGGCCGGGTTCGGTGCCGGGGATCCGGGCGACCAGGTTGGCCCGGCCGGGCGCGGATTCGTGGATCTCGGCGTCGACGCCGACCTCGGCGAGTTTCTCCGCGACGTACTCGGCGGCGCGCCGCTCCCCCGCGCTGGTGTCGTTGTCGCCGGTGTTCGTGGTGTCGATGCGCAGCAGGTCGCGGCAGAGGTCGACGACCTCGTCGGTGGCGTCGGTTCGGGCGGGGGCGGCGTCGCTCGTCATCGCTTCCTTATACCAGCAGGTGAGGTGGTCGCGGGCCGCCGGTGGCCCGGCGGCGGTTTCGCGGATCGCCGGGCCGGGTACCGCCGGACCGCCCGGACATCGACTCCGGCCGTCATGAGGAGGGCACCATGACCGTCCCCCTGCCGCCGCTGCCGCCGGCCGCCGACGACGCGTACCGGCCGGGTGGGCGCAGCGTCGCCGACCTCGTGGACACCGAGCACCAGGCGCTGCTGGGGCTGGCCGACCGGGTCACCGACCCGGCGCTGGACGCCACCGGCCGGCGTGAGGTGCTCGACGTGCTGACCGCCGCCGTGTCCCGCCACCTGTCCGCCGAGGAGCAGTACCTGTTCCCGGCGGCCCGCGCCGCGATGCCGGACGCCGCCGAGCTGGTGGAGCGGGAGATCGAGGCGGATGCCGGGCTGCTGACCGCGCTCAAGGAGCTGTCCGGTGCCGACGACCCGGCGGTCGCGGACGTCGCCGAGCGGGTCCGCCGGCACGTCAGCCGCGTCGCGGCGCTGGTCACGCCGCTGCGCGAGGTGGCGAGCGACGCCGAGCTGATCCGGCTGGGCAACCGGTGGGAGATCGCGGAGGAGGCGGCGCCGACCCGGCCGCACCCCGGCACGCCCGCCACCCCGCCCTGGAACAAGATCGTCGAACCGGCGGTCGGGGTGCTGGACAAGGTGCGCGACGCGGTCACCGGGCGGCGTACCCGGCTGAGCGACCTGGAGCATCCCCGCGAGGGGTGAGCCGATCGCCCCTTCCGTGTATCGGTTCGTGGTCCTACCGTCACGGTATGGATCTGGAGCTGCGACACCTGCGTGTGGTCTGCGCGATCGCGGAGACGGGGAGCGTCACCAAGGCCGCCTCGGCGCTCGGCCTGGCCCAGCCGGCGCTGACCGCCCAGCTTCAGCGGATCGAACGGGCGCTGGGCGGGCCGTTGTTCGAACGGGACCGCCGCGGCGCCCGTCCCACCGCGCTGGGCGAGCTGGTGCTGGACCGGGCCCGGGTGCTGCTGCCGGCGATGAAGGGCCTGCGGGACGAGGCGGCCCGGATGGCCGGCGCGGGCGATCCGCTGCGCCGGTACCGCTTCGGCGGGGTGAACAGCCCGATCCTGGGGCGGCTGGTGCACCGGCTCGCCGCCGAGCGGCCGGACGCGCAGATCACCACGTACGGCTCCTGGTCGGTGGACGAGCTGGCGCAGATGGTCGCGGGTGGCCGGCTCGACTTCGCGCTGACCGGCGTGTGCGGCGACTCGACGCCGTCGGCCGGGTTCGGGCTGAGCTGGCGGGAGGTGGCGGTGGAGCCGATCTGCGTGCTGCTGCCGCAGACCCACCCGCTGGCCGGCCGCGCCGACGTCGACCTGGTCGACCTGCGGCGTGAGCGGTGGGTGGCCGCGCCGGGCGACGGCTGCTTCGGCGACTGCTTCGCCGCCGCCTGCGCCCGCTCCGGCTTCACCCCGAAGAAGGTGTACGAGGCGGACGTGCGGGCCGCGCTGGACCTGGTGGACGCGGGTGAGGCGGTGGCGTTGTGCCAGGCCACGTTCCGTCCGGTGGCCGGTCTGGTGACCCGCCGGCTCGCCGGTACGCCGCTGCGCTGGCGGCTGCTGCTGGGCTGGCATCCGGACGTGCCGGCCGCGGCGGTGGCCGAGCCGGTGCTGGCGGCGGCGGTCGCGGCGTACACCGACGCGCTGGCGAACCATCCGGAGTACCTGGGCTGGCTGCTGGCGCACCCGGAGTTCGGCGTGCAGCCCAACGGCTCGGGTGGGGTGCGAATCGCCTGAACCCGGGTAACACCGGCGACATGACTGATCTGTATCCGGCCGCCGACCAGCGGGAGCTGCTGCGCCAGGCGGCGACCGCGCACACCACCGCCGCCGCCGAGGTGGAGGCGTTCCTGCGCCGGTTGCCGGAGGTGCCGGGGCCGGCCGACGTGACGGAGTACGCCAACCTGCTCAGCCGCGAGGAACGCGCCCGCGCCGACCGGCAGGCCGCTGCGGACGCGGCCGGGCTGCGGCTGCCCAGCCTGGAGTCGGAGTAGCCGGTGGCGGCCGGGCGGGGGGGCCCCCCGCGCGCCGCCGGCTTTCGGCTCAGCGTTCGACGAGGACGTCGTGCCCGAGGTCGAGCAGGGCGTGGCGCCACTCGTCGTCGGCGTTGCCCCGGCGTGGCCGCTGCGCGGTCAGCTCCCGGATCCGGGTGATCGCCTCCCGCATCACCTCGATGTCCTCCGGTGTGAGGTCCACCTTGCGCTTGCGCAGCACGGCGAGGATCTGCCGGCCCGGCTCGGGCAGGTCCAGGTCCGGGCCCGGGCCGAACGCCTCCTCCCCCGAGCCGCGGGTCAGCAGCCACTGCCGCAGCGTCTCGGAGGACACGTTCACCTCGGCGTGGAAGTCGTCCCAGATCACCTCGACCTCGGGGTCGAGTCGCGCCTCGCGTACCATCACGCCTCCTCTCCCGGCGGCGGCCCGGATGCCGGCTCGCCCTCGTTCGGTGTGTGCTGCTTCAGGCCCTCCGGCGGCACCCGCACCCGGGACGGGTTCGCCGTCGGGGTCGCCTCGATCGGCTCACCGGCCCCGACGCCGTCGTCGGGGATCTCCTCGGGTTCGGTCATGTCCGCCCTCCGGTCCTTCGGTGGCGGCCCGTCCCGGCCCGGCCGGGACGGGCCACGGCCGGTCATCGGGGATGGGACGTGGTGGCCGGCGTGTAGCCCCGCTCACCGGCGGTGACGTCGAAGACGAGCTGGTCGTCGCGGGTGTCGACGGTGACCTTCTGCCCGGGCGAGATCTCGTTCTCCAGCAGCATCCGGGACAGCCGGTTGTCGACCTCGCGCTGGATCACCCGGCGCAGCGGACGGGCCCCGAACTCGGGCTGGTAGCCGTGCTCGGCGAGCCAGTCGACGCCGGCGGTGCTGAAGTCGACCTGGATGTCCTGGGCGTGCATGCGGCGGCGGGTCTCCTCCAGCAGCAGCCCGGTGATCTGGCGCAGCTGCTCGGCCTCCAGCCGCTGGAAGATGATCACCTCGTCGATGCGGTTGAGGAACTCCGGGCGGAAGTTCTCCTGGAGCCGGCGCATCAGCCGTTCCCGCAGCTCGTCGCTCTCCTGCTCGCCGGGCGCGCCGGTGGCGAAGCCGACGGTGCGCTGGGTGCCGGTGATCAGCTCCGAGCCGAGGTTGCTGGTCATGATCAGGACGGTGTTCTTGAAGTTCACGGTGCGGCCCTGACTGTCGGTGAGCCGCCCGTCGTCGAGCACCTGGAGCAGGATGTTGAACACGTCCGGGTGCGCCTTCTCGATCTCGTCCAGCAGCACCACGGCGTACGGGCGGCGCCGCACCGCCTCGGTGAGCTGGCCGGCCTCCTCGTAGCCGACGTACCCGGGCGGGGCGCCGACCAGCCGGCTGACCGTGTGCCGTTCCTGGAACTCGCTCATGTCCACCCGGACCATCCGGTCCGCCTCGCCGAACAGCGCCTCGGCCAGCGCCCGGGCCAGCTCGGTCTTGCCGACGCCGGTCGGGCCGAGGAACAGGAAGCTGCCCATCGGCCGGTCCGGGTCGGCCAGGCCGGTACGGGAGCGGCGTACCGCCTCGGAGACGGCGCTGACCGCGTCGTCCTGGCCGATGATCTTCTCGTGCAGGTGCCCCTCCAGGCGCAGCAGCCGGTCGCGTTCCTCCTCGGTGAGCTGGGTGACCGGGATGCCGGTGGCCCGGGAGACCACCTCGGCGATCTCCGTCGGGCCCACCTCGGGCACGTGGTTGGGGCCCTCGTCGCCGCGGGCGCGGCGGACCTGGTCCTCCAGTTCGGCGAGCCGGTCGCGCAGCGCGGAGGCCCGCTCGTACTGCTCGTCGGAGACCGCCTGCTCCTTGTCCCGGCGCGTCTCGTCGAGCTGCTGCTCCAGCTCGCGCACGTCCTCGGCCGGGGTACGGGTGCGCAGCCGCACCCGCGCGCCGGCCTGGTCGATCAGGTCGATCGCCTTGTCCGGCAGGAACCGGTCGGTGACGTACCGGTCGGACAGCTCACCGGCGGCGACCAGCGCCTCGTCGGTGAACCGGACCTGGTGGTGCGCCTCGTACCTGTCGCGCAGGCCGCGCAGGATCGCGATGGTGTCGTCGACTGTCGGCTCGGGCACCAGCACCGGCTGGAACCGGCGGGCCAGCGCGGCGTCCTTCTCGATGCTGCGCCGGTACTCGTCCAGCGTGGTCGCGCCGATCACCCGCAGCTCGCCGCGCGCCAGGGCCGGCTTGAGCATGTTCGAGGCGTCCATCCCGCCCTCGCTGCCGGCGCCGCCCGCGCCGACCAGCGTGTGGATCTCGTCGAGGAAGATGATCAGCTCCTCGCGGTGGGCGCGGATCTCGTCGATCACCTTCTTCAGGCGTTCCTCGAAGTCGCCCCGGTAGCGGGTGCCGGCGACCAGGCCGGACAGGTCGAGCTGGATCACCCGCTTGCCGATCAGCGTCTGCGGCACGTCGCCGTCGCAGATCCGCTCCGCCAGACCCTCCACGATCGCGGTCTTGCCGACACCGGCCTCGCCGATCAGCACCGGGTTGTTCTTGGTCCGCCGGGACAGGATCTCCACCGCCTGCTCGATCTCGTCGGCCCGGCCGATCACCGGGTCGATCTGGTCCATCCGGGCCAGCTCGGTGAGGTCCTGGCCGTACTGGTCGAGGGTCGGGGTGCCGCGGTCCGGTCGCGGGGCGTTCGTCGCGCCGCGCTCGGCGCTGGCCGCCTGCAACGACTCGGGCTGGATCCGGCCGGCGGCGAGCATCCGGCCGGCCGGCGACTCGGGGTTCAGCGGCAACGCCATCAGGATGTGCTCGGGACCGATGTAGTTGGCGCCCATCGCCCGGGACAACTGGTGCGCGTCGAGCAGCGCCCGCTTCGCCGCCGGGGTGAGCGACAGGTTCGGCGGCACCTCGCCGCGCGGCGCGCCCTCGCCGCGGCCGCCCAGCGCGCCCAGCAGCGCGTCCGGGTCGGCGCCGGCCCGGCGGACCAGGTCGCGCAGCGGCTCGCGCTGCAACGCCGCCCAGAGCAGGTGGTCGGTGTCCAGGTCGTTGCTGTGTTTCTGGGCCGCGCGGCGGGCCGCGTCGGCGAGCATCTCCCGCGCGTCGGCGGTCATCAGGCGCGTGATGTCGACCCGGTGCGCCGGCCGCCGTCCCCCCTCGCCCCGGCCGAAGTATCGGGCCAGGAACTCGTCCCAGGGGTCGTTGCCGAAGTCACCCGGTCCCATCATCTCGTCCTCCGCAGTCAGTCGGCACGACCGGCACCCGGCACGCGCGGCACGGTCGGCGGTGGCTACCCGGCGGTCGGCGCGACAAACGCGACCGGATGGCAGGCTGGGGGCATGGAGAGCAGACCGCTGCTGATCGTGGACGGCGCGAACGTGGTGGGCTCGCGCCCGGACGGCTGGTGGCGGGACCGGGCCGGCGCGGCGGTCCGGCTGCGCGACGCGCTGGCGTCCGTCGGGGACGCGGGCGTGCCGCCGGAGCTGCCGCCACCGGTGCAGGTGGTGCTGGTGGTGGAGGGCGCGGCCCGGCACGTGCCGCCCGCGCCCGGCGTGGACGTGGTCTCTGCGCCCGGCTCCGGCGACGACACGATGGTCGAGCTGGTGGCCGCCGCGCCGGATCGGCGGCGGGTGGTGGTCACCGCCGACCGCGAACTGCGCGAGCGGGTCACCGCGCTCGGCGCGGAGGTACGCGGACCGCGCTGGCTCGGCCGCTAGGGCGTGTCTTCAAAGGTTCACAACCATTGGAGTAGCGCGGCGATGGTGACGGTGGCCTGGTACGAGGTCGCGGTCTTGTCGTAGCGGGTGGCGACGCTGCGGCATTGCTTGAGCCGGTTGAAGCACCGTTCGACGACGTTGCGCCGCTTGTAGAGCTGCTTGTCGAACGTTGGTGGCCTGCCGCCGCGGCTGCCTCGCCGGCGACGGTTGGCCTGCTGGTCGGCTCGTTCGGGGATCGTGTGCCCGATGCCGCGCCGGCGAAGGTCGGTCCGGATCGCCTTGGAGCTGTAGCCCTTGTCGGCGATGACGTGATCAGGGCGGACGCGGGGTCGGCCTGGCCCCGCCCGGCCGACGCGGATCGAGGCCATGACGTGGGCGAAGCGGGTGCAGTCGTTGACGTTGCCGCCGGAGAGCACGAACGCCAGCGTCCGGCCCAGGCCGTCGCAGGCGAGGTGAATCTTGGTGGTCAGTCCACCTCGAGATCGACCGAGGGCGTGATCTTGTGGTTCGTCCGATTCCCGGCGCCCCCTTTAGCGCCGGCGGCGTGCTGGTGGGCTCGCACGATGGTCGAGTCGACCGACACCAGCCAGTCGATGTCACCGGCGGCGTCCGCGTCGGCCTGGACCCCGGCGAGCATCCGCTCGAACGTGCCATCCAGGGCCCACCTACGGAAACGGGTGTAGATCGACTGCCACGATCCGTAACGAGCGGGCACGTCCCGCCACGCCGCCCCGGCCCGGATCTTCCACACGATCCCGTTGAGCACCCGCCGGTCATCGGCGCGTGGCCGACCACCGGTCACCGCCGACGGCAGATACCGCGACAGGGCTTCCCACTCGACGTCAGACAACTCGTAGCGACGACCCACGCGCTACATCATCCGACACCAAGATCCTTTGAAGACACCGCCTAGGACGCCGGTCCCGCTCGCGGGACCGCGGTGTCCGCCGGCAGGACCGCCGGCCGGGGTCTTCGCGCACGTCAGCGCGGGAACCGGACACGAGGGCCGCAACCACGCGAGGGTGGATGTTCGTCCACCCGTTCCGATGGGTTGTAATGGAGATCTCTTCCGCCCCCAGGAGGTCCCCGTGGCGAGCGTCGCCGAGCTGAAGGCCGCCATCGATGTCGCTCTCCAGCAGATCGGTGACGGCCAGACAGCGGTGCAGGCCGCCGGCGAGAAGCTGGCCGAGGCGCAGCAGACCCTGGCCGGCGCGCTGGAGGGCAGCGGCCACGAGACGGTCGAGGCGGCGCAGGCCTCGCTGACACAGGCCGGCCAGGAGCTGGAGGAGTGTCTGGCCGCGACACTGGTCGCGGTGGAGCAGGCACAGCTCTACGTCGCGACGCTCTGAGGCCCGGCCGTGTCCATCGTCGAGGACATCGGCGCGCAGGTGCGCGCCGCCGCCGAGGAACTGCCGCTGGCGCAGCTCGCCGCCGCGTTGGAGAAGCTCGGCCAGGCGCAGGAGCGGCTGCGCTGGGTACGCCAGGAGTCGTCCGACCCGATGGGGGTGCCGGAGCTGTCCTCGGCCACCGAGCACGCCGAGACGGCCGGCTACGCGCTGCGCGTGGCGCAGGAGCAGCTCACCGCGTACCTGGCCGCGATCGGGCTGGCCCCCGACGGCGGTCGCCCGACCTTTGCGGGCGTGCGGCCGCCGAAGCACGACACGCCGCGCGGCGAGGAGCCGCCCGTGCCC